>JAUNAG010000192.1 GCA_030527685.1 Lachnospiraceae bacterium
TAAGACCTCTGGCGGATGGAGGGGAAGGCACCGTAGACGCTCTCACCTCCGGATTGAGCGGAAGCCTCGAGCACGTAACCGTAACCGGTCCTCTCGGAGGCAGAACAGATGCTGTATACGGCATTCTGGATAATTCTGAAATCAGAACAGCTGTTATAGAAATGTCAGCTGCAGCGGGAATTACCTTAATAAATGAAAATGAACGCAATCCAATGAACACAACCACCTATGGTGTAGGTGAATTGATCAGGGATGCCATTCAAAAAGGATGCCGTCATTTTATTGTCGGGATCGGCGGCAGCGCTACAAATGACGGCGGGATCGGAATGCTGCAGGCTCTGGGATACGGACTTCTTGATTCTGACGGGAAGCAGGTTTCCTTCGGTGCCAAAGGGTTAGAGGAACTGGATCATATTTCTGATGATCATGTGATTTCCGAATTAAAGGACTGCACCTTTCGTGTTGCCTGTGATGTAACAAACCCGCTTTGCGGTCAGCGGGGCTGCAGTGCTGTCTTTGGTCCTCAGAAGGGTGCGACTTCTGCCATGATTCTTGAGATGGATCAATGGCTTCAAAGCTATGCTGCTCTCTCACGCCAAAAATACCCTCATGCGGACAGCAGTCATGCAGGTACCGGTGCTGCCGGCGGTCTAGGCTTTGCATTTCTTACCTATACAAACGCCGTCTTGGAATCAGGTATAAAAATCATTCTGGAAGAAACAGCTCTGGAGCAATATGTGAAGGATGCCGATCTCCTTGTGACAGGAGAAGGACGTCTGGATTCACAGACTGTTATGGGCAAGGCTCCGATCGGTGCTGCCAAAATTGCGAAGAAATATAATAAAAAGGTCATCGCCTTTTCCGGATGTGTCGCGGACGATGCAGGCGTCTGCAATGCACACGGCATTGACGCCTTTTTTCCGATTCTTAGGGAAACCGTTTCGCTCTCTGAGGCAATGGAGCATGACCTTGCCGAAAGAAATATGACTGCCGCTGCCGAACAGGTCTTCCGTCTGATCAAGGCCTTTGGTTAAATAATTCTCTCAGGGCGAAATCTCAAATAATCACCGGACACCAGATGATATTCGATTCCGTTATTTAATCCGCGTATGCTGTCGCCGAATCTGCTCTCACCGTGGCAGTGTGAATAGATGACATGTTCCACCCGATAACGTTCTGCGATTTCTGTAAATGCGCTTTCCGTTTCGAGAATATTTGTCGGCGGATAATGTAAAAACAGAATGAACTTCTGGTATCCGTCAGCTATAGCCGCATCAAAAGATATCTGGAGTCGTTCCAGTTCTCTTGCAATCAGTTTTTTTGCGTGTTCCTCTTTTTTCTCATCCCAGCCAAGGATCCGCCCCCGTCCGTCCAAATAAAAAGGACCTTCGAAGGTGTAACCCTTTGTTCCGACCAGAGCATAATCTTCATACGCATAATAATTGTTTTGCAAAAAGAGAAGCCTCCCCGCATACTCAGCATTCAACTGTTCTGTTTTCTTTGCATCCCAGAACATATCGTGATTGCCGCGAAGTAATATTTTCCGACCGGGAAGACGCTCAATAAATGCCAGATCTTCACGGCATTCCTCCAGCTTTCTTCCCCAGGAATGATCTCCTGTAATGACAAACGTATCTTCCGGCCGTATGAGCCTGCTGCAGTATTTTTCAATTTTTTGTTCGTGTTTTCTCCAGACACTCCCAAACTTGTTCATGGATTTATTCGTTTGGAAGCTTAAGTGAAAATCACCTAATGCATATAAAGCCATTGATAACCCGCCCACTTCATGAATCAAATTAATAGCTTCTGTGTCTGATTATATTATGATTCCCTGCAGATGGTCACATTCATGCTGAATGATCTGGGCGGTCCAGTTTTTGAAAACCTGAGTATGCTTCTTGAAGTTCATATCCTGGTATTCGACAGTGATCTCCTTGTAGCGAGTGCAAGGACGGACTCCGACCAGGGACAAACAGCCCTCCTCCGTTTCGTACTTACCGGATTTCTTTGTGATGACCGGATTGAACATCACAAGGGGCATGAGACCTGTGTCTACAATGATGATATTCTTCTTTATGCCGATCATGTTGGCTGCCATACCGACACACTCATGCTTATGTG
>JAUNAG010000086.1:0-2757 GCA_030527685.1 Lachnospiraceae bacterium
GGCATCGGAAGAAACAGAAGGAGATGCAGCCGGGAATATTACAGCATCGGAAGAAACGGAAGGAGATGCATGATGGGACGCTTTATCAACAGTATTCTTAATAATGACAGTGTATTCGGTCAGATCATGACCAGATGCGGCATTATTATCGGAGCAAACCTGATGTTCTGCATCTTCTGTCTTCCGGTTATTACGATCGGACCTTCGGTGACTGCTCTGTATCATGTCATGTTTAAAACACTGCGGGGGGACGGCGTTCTGAATCCGTTTAAGGAATTCTGGATCGGCTTCCGTAATAATTTTAAGCAGAGTGTGCTCTACTGGCTGTTTGTCATTGTGATTGCCGTGATCGCATTTCTTGATCTGCGCTTTGCCAATTACATGGGCGGAATAATGAATTATTTTCGCTATGGGATCTATGCGATTGTCATTGCTGTTATCGCTCTTACAGCTTATCTGTTCCCGGTCATTGCCTGCTTTGCGGATACACTGCCGGCACTGATCAGAAACGCAATATTTTTTATAGCTCGCAATCCTTTTAAGATGCTTCTGATTGCTGCAGTTGATCTGGTGCCGCTTTATTTCTGCTATATGGACGTACAGAGACTTCCTCTGTGGGGCTTTCTGTGGGTTACCTTCGGATTCGGAGCTGTCGCGATGTTCGGAGCAAATCTGATGCTGAAAGATTTTTCGAAATTTCTTCCGGAGAAGAAGAGACCGGATCAGATTACAGAATAAACATAGAAGGCTATAGGGGAAAAGAGATGAATCTGAAGAAAAGTATAGTGGCAGCGGCTGTGCTGCTTTGCGGCACACTGCTCGGAAGCTGCAGTGTATTTGCAGCAGCTGAATCAACAGGCAGTGCAGAAAGTGTACCGGCAGTGATCAGAACAGAAGAAGGAGTCACCTTTACCGATGCGCTCGGAAGAGAAGTGACGGTGACGTCCTGGGACCGCGTGGCGGCAATGCCGGGAAGCTTTGCAGATGTCTGGGTTCTGGCAGGAGGAAAAGAGCAGCTGAAGGCAACGGTGGCGGATGCGTGGGAAAGCTTCAGCCTCGATCTTTCCGATGACGTTGTGAATATCGGAAGCATTCTGGAACCGGATGTGGAACAGCTGATTGCGGCAGAACCGGATTTCGTTATTGCCAGTGCCAATACGACTTCCAACGTAGAGCTGGAGGAGCTTCTGACAGAGGCAGGCATCACGACTGCTTATTTTGATGTAAACAGCTTCTCGGATTATCTGCATATGCTGGAGATCTGCACAGCCATTACCGGACGTGAGGATCTGCTGCAGCAAAACGGCTATGATGTAGAGACGCAGATTGAAGAGGCGAAAGCAGGAATCGGTGAAGAAGCCCCGACCGTTCTGCTCTTAAGAGCAGCGTCCGGTAAGGTGAAGGTCAAGAACAGTCAGGATACCGTCGCAGGTGAGATGCTGGCAGATCTCGGCGCCGTCAATATTGCAGACAGCAATGAGAGCCTGCTTGAGGAACTCAGCATGGAAGCCATAGTGGAGGCTGATCCGGATCTGATCTTTGTAACCATCCAGGGAAATGATCAGGAAAAGGCGCTGCAGAATGTACAGGAACAGCTGATGGATAATCCTGCATGGGCGGAACTTTCAGCCGTACGGAATAACCGTTTCTATGTGCTGGAGAAGGAACTTTATCATCTGAAGCCCAATGCGAGATGGGGAGAAGCTTATCAGAAGCTTGTGGACCTGCTGTATCCGAAGGAGTGACAGGAGATGAATTATTTTCCGTTTTTTGTGGACGTGACAGAGCAGCCCGGCCTGATTGTCGGAGGCGGCAGAATTGCTCTTCATAAGGTGCAGAAGCTTGCACCGTTTCACGCAAAGCTGACCATTGTGGCAGAAGAATTTCTCCCCGCATTTGCTGAATATGAACAGGCAGGTGTCATCAGCTGTATAAAAAAGAAATTTGAAGACACGGATGTGGAGTCACAGCTTTTTGTCATTGCCGCAACAGACGATGAGAATCTGAACGGCAGAATCAGTGAGCTCTGCAAGGAGAAGCGTATTCTGGTAAATGTTGTGGATGACCAGGAGAAGTGCGGCTTTCTCTTTCCGTCGCTTGTCAAGGCGGGTGATTTTGTCGCGGGAATCAGTACGGGCGGTGCAAGTCCGCAGATTGCCGTGACTGCACGGAAGCGGATTGAAGAGGAACTTCCTTCTTCGATGGAGGAGATTCTGGAGGTGCTGGCTGCGGTCAGACCGGAAGCAAAGAGAAGAATCGGGGCGTCAGGACAGCGGGCTGCATTTTTCAAAGAAGCAGCTTCCTTAAGTCTGGAAGAAGACAGGGCGCTTTCCGCAGAAGAACTTGAAGCACTCCTGCGGAAATACGAATAAGCTCACGAAAAGACATAATACTTCTGGCGATCTTTTTCAAAGACCGTACACTCGGTATCAAATACATCCTGAATGATATGCTGCTGCAGACAGTTTTCCGGACTGTCCGCGGCAGCTATTTTTCTGTCCTGCATGACAACCAGCCAGTCGGCTGTGCGGACGGCCTGAGCCAGGTCATGAAGCACCAGGATGACCGTTTTTCCGCTGTCACGAAGAGAGGAGATAAGGGACAGAAGCTTTCGCTGTCCGCTTAAGTCAAGATACGTGGAAGGCTCATCAAGCACGATGGTGTCGCAGTTCTGGGCTAGGATCATGGCAAGAAAGACGCGCTGTCGGATGCCTCCGGAGAGTGTGTCAACGCTCTGGGAGGCATAGGGCAGTGTGT
>JAUNAG010000086.1:2773-11327 GCA_030527685.1 Lachnospiraceae bacterium
GAAAACGGCCGTGCTCCACCAGCGTTTTGACCGGAAGTGCCGGTATGGTCGTGCGAACCTGCGGCAGAAAAGCGAGTCTGCGCGCACGCTCCTTCGGAGACAGGGCGAGGAAATCTTCTCCGTTTAAGAGAATCTGTCCGTGCGATACCGTACTCCCGCCGATTAAAGACTGCAGCAGTGTGGTTTTTCCGCAGCCGTTCGGACCGATGACAGCGGTGATTTTTCCTCCCGGTATATTGAGATTGATTCCTTCCAGAATCGTCTCTCTGCGATAAGAGACGGAGACATTCTGAAAGGACAGAACAGTCGAATGATCAGGCATTGACGCGTCGTCCTCCCTTTTTGCGAAGAAGCAGATAGAGGAAGAAAGGTCCTCCAAGCAGTGACATGATGATTCCGGCAGGAAGCTCATAGGGCGATGCAAGCATACGGCCGAGAAGGTCACAGAGAAGTACAAAGCTTCCTCCGAGCAGAGCACTGCATGGCAGTAAAAAGCGTGCATCACTTCCGAACAGCCGTCTGCAGATATGCGGGACGATCAGTCCGATGAAGCTTAAGAGACCGGCATAGCTGACGACACTGCCTGCAAGGAGACTTGCGAGCAGCAGAAGAGCAAAGCGGGTTCCTGTTACGCGAAGTCCGAGAGAACGGGCAATATCATCTCCGAGACTCATGACATTGATTGCCGAAGTAAAGAACAGGGAGATGATAAATGCAGCCGCTATACAGAGGCATGGCAGAAAAAGTTTTCTCGAAGTCAGGCCGGAGAGTGATCCGAGCATGAAGGCGGTCAGATCCACAGCCAGATCCGTATGCAGCAGTTTCATCATATTGATGCCTGCATTTAGAAAACTGGAAATCGTGATGCCTGCAAGAACAATGGTCGTGCGGGAACTGTCTGCAAAGTAGGCAAGTGAAAAAACGGCGATGGATGTGATGAAGGCGCCGAGAAAAGCAGCCGCAGACAGGACACCGGAAGATGCAGGAAAGAACAGCATCGCAAGCATAACAGCAAAGCCTGAACCGGAATTGATACCGATGGTGCCGGGACCGGCAAGCGTGTTGTTCATCACATTCTGCAGGATGACACCTGCTGTGGCGAGGCCGATGCCGGCAAAGAGGCCGCCGATGACGCGCGGGAGACGGACCGAACGGATCAGGACAGCTGTCTTCGGCGCGACTTCCTGTCCGAGAAGGCAGGCTGCGATATCACGGAAACGGATCGGGACACTGCCGAACAGAAGACCGGCAGAAACAGAAAACAGCAGAAGAAGCAGAAGCAGGAAAATGACCTGCGTTCTGCTTAAAAGATGTTTCGGGTGCTTCTGTCTGTCGGCTGATAAGTTGGGCATAAGAAATCTTTCTTTAATGTAATAATAGTTGTCTGAAATCTGATAGTAGCACAAAAAAGACGGTGGATGCAAGGAAGGGGAATTGTGGATTACTGCGGGATTTTTCCGGAGTGAAAATCTATGATCAGATCAAATAATCTTCGCTCGGGAGCAGTGATATAGGTTCCCTTGCGGAATGCAATACATCTGTTCCAGTACTGGACAGGCTGCGGGCGGAAGAAGACAACAGACTGTTCTTCTGAGGCATAGGATTCCGGAAGAAAGCCAACTCCCATTCCCTTGCTGACCATGCGCAGAATCGTGTAGGAATTGGCACTTTCAAGCAGAACATCCGGTGTGAGCTGATGAACAGAAAGGCAGTAATCAATCATCTTGCGCAAACTTGTCTTATTGGAGCAGAGGATAAACGAGTCATCACGGAATAACTGAAGATCGATTTCGGGAAGGCGTTCCCAGCTTTTCTCACCTGCAAGTTCTGCAAGCGGATGTGACTTCGGGACGGAAAGAACCATCGACTCTTTTCCTATATCAATATAATCCAGTTCGGAGGGAAGAGGATGATGATCGGAATAGGTAATCATGGCGTAGTTGACTTCATGATGAAGCAGCAGTTCGATCGCTTTCGGAACGCGTACTTCCTCCACTTTGAATTTGAAATTCGGATATTCTTTATGAAAAATCGGATACACAGAAGAAAATGTCAGAGAACCGCGCTCGGGAGAATATGCAAAAGAGATTTCACCCACTTCTTCTGATGCAATATCGCGGATGATTCTGTAGGTATCCTCTCTGATATTCAGAATCTGTCTTGCAGAACTGATATAAAGTCTTCCTGCCAGTGTCGGAATCAGTTCGTGATAGCGCCGCTCAAACAGCAGAACGCCAAGATCACGCTCGGTCTTCAGCAGCTGCTGGTTTAAAGCAGACTGCGTCATATAGAGCTTTTTTGCGGCCTTTGCAATGCTTTTTTCCTCATCGATGGCAACGATATATTCAAGCTGTCTCAGATCCATGAGAGAACGTCCTTTCCTTTATAATTGCTGCGGATGCAACTGGTATTTTGAATGAAAATATACCATGAAACTTTGTGGAACACAGACAAAATCGGAGACACGAAAATACAAAGTCTCTGTTCTTTGTGTGAAGTACATAAAGAGAACAGGCTGCATTTGTCAGAAAATATCATTGAAACAGGTGTTTTTCAGGCGCTTATACAGACTTAAAAATAATAAGCGTATTACACAAACAAGATAAGTGGCACTAAGTATAAACGGATCATATAATCGTGGAAAAGAGAAGTCAAGAGCAACGGCTTCAATCACTGAACGGGATTTATTGAGGAGGACAAAACATGAAAAAAGACATCTGATTCTCGGACTTGCACTTTCAGCATCCATGCTGGTTTCTTCACTGACAGGTGCTGTTTCTGTTCTGGCAGATTCAACTGCAGAAGCAGCTGCATATGAAGGTCCGGAATATTCACTTCAGCTGGGACATATCGGTGCAGAAGGAAGTATCGAGGATACGGTTGCTAACAGATTTACAGAACTGGTTTCAGAGAAGAGCGGCGGAAAGATTGATGTAACAATCTACGGCAACTCACAGATGGGCGGTCTGAACGATCTGGTTGATGCACTTCGCTATAACACTCTTGATATGGCAATCTTTGCAATGGGAAATGCAGAGAGCTATTTCCCGAAGAGTACAGTTATTGCACTTCCGTATCTGTTCTCAGGCTATGATCATGTTGAAGCGTTCTATGAAAGTGATGCATATGCTGCACTTAGAGACGAGCTGGCAGAGACCACAAACCTGAGAGAACTTGGTGCTTTCCATGTAGGTTTCCGCGTTATTCTCGGAAACAAGAAGATCGAGAAGGCAGAGGATCTGAAGGGTATCACAATGCGAGTACCGGAAGCTCCGGCTTTCGTAACAACCTTCGGCGCACTCGGCTGCAACACAATTGCCCTTCCGGCATCTGAGGTCTATCAGGCACTTCAGACAGGACTGATTGAAGCTACAGAAGCTGCTCCGACCTATATGCTTTCCATGAACTATCAGGAAGTCAGCAAGTACTGCTCTGTAACAAACCACATCTATACAGGAAACGGCCTGTATATTTCACAGAGCAAGCTTGATTCTCTTGATCCGGCAGCAGCAGAGGTTGTAAAGGAAGCTGCTGAGCAGGCAAGTAAGGAAGCATGGGCAATCGTAGCTGATGAGACAGATGCAGCTATGAAGGCATTTGAAGACAGCGGCGTAGAAGTTATCGATGTTGATCTTGAAAGCTTCACATCTGTTATGACAGATGTCTGGACAGCACTTAAGGTTGATGATATTGAAGGCGGCAGAGAGCTGCTTGAGACAATTCAGGGTATGAAGCCGTAACTGATCGATTAGTATAATGTTGGCCGGCAGAAGCAGAAAACCTCTGTTCTGCCGGCCTCTGTATAAGAGGAGAGAAACTGATGAGCGTGTTAAAGCGAATTTCGCGATCAATCGATGTATTTTTCGATAAAATGCTGATTGTTCCAACGCTGATGATGATTGCCCTGCTCCTGATCTGTGCAGTCACAGTAGCGTTCCGTAAGATTCTGATCGGTGCATTCAACTGGTCAGACGAAGCAATGCGTTTCCTGATGGTTTATGCGACTTTTCTTGCACTTCCGAGCCTTGTTTCCAAAAAGAAAAGTATTGCAATCGATCTGACAGATGCACTGTTCGGATCTCATCCGATGGGAAAGAAGATCTTTTATCTGATCTGTGAGATTCTGATTTTTATCGGATGCGCAGTCCTGCTTCCGACCTGTGTCACCTTTATGAAGGCAAACAGAACCGGATTCTCTCCGGCTATGAAGCTGCCGTTGTTCTGGGTATACTCCTGTATGCCGATCGGTTTTGCTCTGTCTGCTGTTGCCAGCCTGAACAATATTTTCAAGCTGCTTGTGAAGGAGGACTGAGAGATGCAGATTATTATCATTTTTGCACTTTTTATTTTATGCGTTATCACAACTCTGCCGATCGCATTCAGCATGGAAATTTCAACAATTGCGATGCTGTTTATGCAGGGAGATAAAAATGCCCTGATTACGATTCTGACAAAGGCATTTACCGGGGCGAACTCTTCCTCTTATCTTGCAATTCCGTTCTTCGTTCTTGCAGGTGCGCTCATGGAACATGGCGGAAATTCCAAACGTATTCTGAAGTTCGCAAACGGTCTGGTCGGACATCTTCGCGGAGGCCTGGCTCTGGTTACTGTCCTGGTCAGTATGCTGTTTGCGGCAGTTACGGGTTCAGCAGTAGCAAGTACAACCGCTGTCGGATCTTTGATGATGCCGGCTATGAATGAAAAAGGATATGACAAAGCATTCACCGCATCCCTGATGGCATGTGCAGGCACACTTGGTCCGATTATCCCGCCTAGCGTCAGCATGATTATTCTTGCGGCTATGACAGGAGAATCTGTTGCAAATCTGTTCCTTGCCGGATTTATTCCGGGTATTCTGATCGGTCTGTTCCTGATGATCAGCGGCTATGTCTATGCGCGTAAGAATAACATTGCAAAGGAAGAAAAGCTTCCGAAGAGGGAAATTCTCAAAGCGGGTGTTTCCTCTATCTGGGCACTTCTTGCACCGGTTATCATCATCGGCGGTATTCTTTCAGGCGTCTTTACAGCAACAGAAGCAGGTATGATTTCCTGCGTTTATAGTCTCTTCGTAGGTATCTTTATCTATAAGGAGATGACATGGAAGACATTTATCACTGCTTTCAAAAATACAGTTAATACATCTGCGCAGATTATTTTCATGGCTGCAATGGCAAATGTATTTGCATGGATCCTGACCCGTATGAACTTCGGTACGATTTGTGCAAAGCTTCTCGGAAATCTGACAAGCAGCTCAGTTGTATTCATGCTGATCATGGTTGTATTCTTCCTGATCATCGGATGCTTTGTTGAGATCTCTGCTGCCTGCATGATCTTTATTCCGATTCTGTATCCGATCGCACGTACTTACGGTGTAGGCTTCCCGTTCCTGATCATCGTGCTGATGACTATGGCAATCGGCCAGATTACACCTCCGGTTGGTGTCCTTCTTTCAATCACAACCGGTATGCAGGAGATCAGCGTTACACGTACATTCAAGTATCTTCCGAGTGTTCTTGGTGCCATGCTTGCAGCAGTTCTTCTGTGTGCTGTATTCCCGCAGATTATCACCTTCCTGCCGACTCTGATCGGAACATTGTAAGACGGGAATATTATTATCTAAACGGAGATTAAAATATGAGTTATCGAAATTCCAAATCTATCCCGAACCCGATTGAGACACTCTGCCACAGACCGTGGGAGCTTGCTGTCGAGCCGTTTCAGGTTTCCCCGCGTACCTGGTATGTCGCAGGACAGACCTGGGTCGGCTGCTATCTGATTGACACAGGTGCCGGTCTGATTCTGCTGGATACGGCTATTGCAGAGAGTGTCTATATGCTGGTTGATTCGATTTACAAACTGGGATATAAGCCCTCGGATATCAAGATGATTCTGATCAGCCATGCACATCTGGATCACTTCGGCGGTGCCGCAGCCATGCATGCGCTGACCGGTGCTCCGATATATATGTCAAGAGAGGACTGGAAGTTTATCCAGGAGTGCCCTGAGGAGACAGAGATTCCGGAAGAACCGTGGCATGCGCAGAAGATTGTCGTAGACAGATTCTACAGCGATGATGAAGCTATCTGCCTCGGAGATATTGCGATCCGCACAAAGCTGACACCGGGACATACAATCGGCTGCACAAGCTTTTTCTGGGATGAAACAAATCCGGTTACCGGGGAGACTTACACAGTTGCAATGCACGGCGGTGTCGGAGTGAATACCATGAATGATGAGTATTACAGCACAAGCCGCTATCTGACACCGGCACTCCGTGACCGATTTATCAATGATGCCGAGATGCTGAAGAAGATTCATGTTGATATCGCACTTCCGAGCCATCCGAACCAGATCGAGATTCTGGAACAGGCCGGAACCTATACAGATGAGAAGCAGCCTTATCTGGATGAGACAGTCTGGGCAGACTTTATCACAGACCGTGTTCGCCAGGTGAAAGAGAGAATGAAATAAATAAAACTAAGGAGCTTTTACTGTTTGCGGCAGTACAAGCTCCTTGTTTATTATTTTTACCCTTTCTGTATTTCCGATTTTATATTTAGATGTTCATCGTAAAGATCAATCAGCGTATCGATCTTCCCAGTTCTCTTGCCTGTGCCACTCCGGTCGGATCGTCAGCCTTTCCGATTCCGAGAGCATTTCCTGCGCCGTTGATGACACCGAGATTTTCCCATTTTCCGTACTGCTCGAAGAAACTGTACCAGCCAAGTGCCTGAGCAGGTGCCTGCGCTGCAGAGGATAAAAGCAATGCTGTTTTCTTCTTTGGTGTTTCACTTCCTGAGAGAAAATGCTTATTCCAGTATGAAAACATACGGTCATTCACCATTTTCAGAAGACCGGTGATGGAATTAAAGTAGATCGGAGAAGCAAATACGATCGCATCGGCCCATTCCATTCCATCATAGACGAGGCGCATATCATCCTTCTGCACGCAATTGCCGCCGTTCTTTGTACATGCAACACATCCCAGACAGGTGTGAATATTTTTGTCAGCCAGATAGATTTCTTTTACCTCATTGCTGCTTTCCAGAGCACCTTCTGTAAATGCATGGATGAGTTCTGCTGTATTACCGTTTTTTCTTGCTGCGCTGTTTAAAATTAAAATGTTTGCCATTTCTGTATTCTCCTGTGAGTGGTCATGTGCATGAACCTGACTTTTTGCATGACTTTTCGTTGATCCCAGTATACAAGGGAAGAGTTAAGATGTATTCTTATAAAAAATGTGAATTATAAGAAAAGCTGATGATATTGAACTTTTATAAGAAGGAAGATTGAAATGGAAGCAATCATGAAGGATCGGACAAAGTATCTGTACGCAGAGCACCTGACAGAAATGTTAAAGGAAAAGACTTTTGATAAGATCCGTGTGACGGAACTGGTGAAAAGGAGCGGAACGACGCCGCCTACATTTTACTATCATTTCAAAGATAAATATGAGCTGGTCGCATGGATGTACCTCAGAGATTTCTCGGACGTGGTGGGATATGAGGAGGCAGAATATTCTCCGGAGCGACTGGCAAGGATTATGCAGAAGATGGAAGGGAAGCGAGCGTTCTATAAAAAGGTGTTTGCTTCAGATTCGCAGAACTCCATCGCAAATTATATCCATAATCTGGCGCTGGCACTGGCTAAAGACGCATTGCAGCAGGCTGGAGCAGAGAAACTGACAGAAGAACAGGAGCTTGCAATTGCCTACCATAATTATGGAATTCAGGGACTTCTGAGAGAATGGGTGCTTTCTGATAAGCCGGTGAACACAATGACACTGGCCACGTTGATGTATCATAAAACACCGGATTTTCTGAAGGAATCCTTTGCTCAGGTTGCATATGAGCCGGAGGAACTGATGGAGAATAAGCTGTAAGCGGTGAGAAAGTGCTTTTGCGGTGAGGTGTCTGGAAGAAGATACTTATGCAGAGTTTCAATATGATCAGACTGCAGCACAGGATCAGCATATTATAGAGCGGGTAATGAATCTGGCACAGAATACCCCTGATGCAAGAACGCAGAAGCATGTCCGGATAAAAAACGGCGAAGAAGACTCTGTAACCAGCGGCAGGGGCGAGCGCAGCTAATGCAAAGCACGAGCTGAAAAGAGAGGGCTGGATTTTAATGAGTAATAAAATGTGCAAAGCAAGGTTTCTCTTGCAGTGCACATTTTTTTAATAATTATTCATGGGTAAATTCTTTAACAGCTGAAATGAAGTCATGAACCTTTTTAGGTGGATTAAGACCATATACGATTCCATATGGAACAAAATGATTTGTTTCAAGTGGAATGGTAACCAACAAAGGATGAACATGCTGCCATATTGCGGCAGATATCATTATGATATTCATTTTTTCACATTGATTAAATGTTTGAATGTCATAGAGGGGAACATCAATGAGCTCGATTTCAGGATGCTGCTCTTCGATAATCTGACGTAAATGATCAATATAAATGGTATCGCCCTTTTGGATCATCATTACTTTTTCGCCGTGCAAGTCATTCAGACTGATGGAATCTTTCCACGCCAGTGGGTGATTGACTGAC
>JAUNAG010000006.1:0-35098 GCA_030527685.1 Lachnospiraceae bacterium
ATGCCTGACTGCTGTGCACTTCCGTCCGGTGCTGTACCGGGCTGAGCACTTCCGGGCTGTGCGCTTCCTTCCTGAACTGTGCCGGACTGATCGCTGCCTGGCGTTCCTGCTGTATTCCCGCCTGCTGTCTGCGGGTCATCTGCTGTTCCGCTGTTTTTCAGCGCGCCTTTCAGCGCATCGGTCTGTGCGAACAGTCTGACCGAAATGGACTCATAGGTGTGAAGCGCTGCTGCATTCACCTGTGAGGCTGTACCTGTCACCTGTTTTTCTCCGCTCTTCGTCTCTGCTGCATTCGCACTCGTAAACTGCTTTGCAAGTCCGCTGTATTCTCTGCCGCTGGCGTAATAGACGCGCAGAATGCCGAAAAGCTGATAGCCGGAAAAGCAGAAGATGCCGAGTGCAATCAGAAGCAGAAGTGTTCTGAAAAAACCGCCTGCACTTCTCTTTTTCTTTTTTCCGCTCATAGGTTCCTTTTTCTTCTCTCCTTTTAAAAGCACAGAAGCTGCCGGTATCCCGGCAGCGGTCCATGAATCTACTTATTTGAATATTCAGCCTGCGAGATATTTTTCAACACTGACAAGCTTTACGCTTAAAACAAAAACCTCTGCTGCCTTCTTCAGCTCCGCCAGAGTCGGATAAGACGGAGCAATACGAATATTGCTGTCCTGCGGGTCCTTGCCATACGGATATGTTGCGCCGGCCGGTGTCATCTTCACGCCTGCCTCGTCGCACTTTGCAACGATTGCCTTTGCACAGCCCTCAAGGCTATCAAAGGAGATGAAGTAACCGCCGCGCGGTTTGGTCCACTCTGCGATCTCCAGACCGCCGAGCTCACGCTCGAGTGTCTCCAGAACTGCCTCAAACTTCGGACGAAGGATTTCGGCATGCTTCTTCATATGCTCCTGCATATTGGCGAAGTTTCCGAAGAATCTGACATGACGAAGCTGGTTCAGCTTATCATGACCGATAGTCTGTGCTGTCATATACTTCAGGATATCTTCCAGATTTCTCTTTGATGCTGCAAGTGCTGCAAGTCCGGAACCCGGGAATGTAACCTTGGAAGTAGAGATGAACTTGTAAACCAGATCCGGATTGCCTGCCTTCTCACACTCTGACAGAAGCTCCAGAATGACATCCTGATTGTCTTCATCATACAGATGATGGATGGAATAAGCATTGTCCCAGAAGATACGGAAGTCTTCTGCTGCCGGCTTCAGATTGGCAAAACGTCTGACTGTCTCATCAGAGTAGCTGTAGCCCTGCGGATTGGAATACTTCGGTACGCACCAGATACCCTTAACAGCTGCATCGTTGTTGACATATTTTTCAACAAGATCCATATCCGGGCCTTCCGGAGTCATCGGGATGTTGATCATCTCAATGCCGAAGAACTCTGTTACACGGAAATGACGGTCATAACCCGGTACCGGGCAGAGGAACTTAACCTTGTCCAGCTTGCCCCAGGGTGTGCTGCCGCATACACCGTGTGTGTAGCATCTTGCAACTGTATCAAACATAATATTCAGAGAAGAGGTTCCGTAGATGATCATATTATCCGGATCCACCTCGGACATCGCACCCATCAGGCGCTTTGCTTCCGGAATACCTGCAAGAATACCGTAGTTTCTGCAATCTGTACCGGTCTCATCCAGGAAGTAGGAGTCTGAATTCAGAACATCCATCATCTCATTGGAAAGCTCCAGCTGCTGAATAGAAGGCTTGCCGCGTGACATATCCAGCTTGAGTTTCTTTGCTTTTACTTCTTCGAACTGAGCATCCAGCGCTTTCTTCTCAGCCTGCAGCTCTTCACGAGTCATATCCTTGTAAGCCTTCATCTGTGTGTTACCTCCTCTTTCCCTTCTGTGTGCATACAGGTTCGCATACACCCATTTCGGGAATCTCATCTAAATTGCTTGGTTTTCTCGATTTTATAGCAGCCGGGGGGAAGTGTCAACTCTCCCTCTTGCACGACATATCCGAATACGATATGATGACACTTAAAAGTCCCGCGGTGCGGACATGACGGAGTCGTGCTTGCACGAACGGAGTCATGGACATAGCGCGGGCTAACATACATGAGCAAAAAAGCCATGGAACGAATGTGACAGGGCGATTTGCGAATGGACGACATCCCCGCCTGGCGGGTAGAAGGAGGATTCTCTATGTGGATTGCTGACAACTGGAAGGACTATGAAGTGCTGGACACTTCGGACGGGGAAAAGCTTGAACGCTGGGGAGATTATCTTCTGATCAGACCGGACCCGCAGGTTATCTGGAAGACAGATCGAAAGCTTCCCGGATGGAAACACCCGAACGGTCATTATCATCGCAGTGCAAAGGGAGGCGGAAGCTGGGATTTCTTCCACCTGCCGGAAACCTGGACCATTCATTATGATTCACTGACCTTCAATCTGAAGCCCTTCAGCTTTAAGCATACCGGTCTTTTTCCGGAGCAGGCTGCCAACTGGGACTGGTTCAGCCGTCTCATCAAAGAGGCTGACCGTCCGATTAAGGTTCTGAATCTCTTTGCCTATACAGGCGGTGCCACCTGTGCAGCACTTGCAGCAGGTGCCTCTGTCACTCATGTCGATGCCTCCAAGGGTATGGTAACATGGGCTCATGAAAATGCAGACCTCTCTTCTCCGGACAACCACAATGTCCGCTGGCTTGTGGATGACTGCACGAAATTCGTACAGCGCGAGATCCGCCGCGGCTCCAGATATGATGCCATCATCATGGATCCGCCGTCCTACGGACGCGGTCCGAAGGGTGAGATCTGGAAGATTGAGGATACAGTCTTCCCGCTGATCAATCTCTGCTCTGAACTGCTGAGTGATAAACCGCTGTTCTTCCTGATCAGTTCCTATACAACAGGACTGCAGCCGGGTGTTCTGAACTACATGCTCTCCACAGCATTAAAGAATCATCATCCGTCAAAAATCGAAGCTGACGAAATCGGTCTTCCGGTCAGCTCCAACGGCCTTGTGCTTCCCTGCGGCTGCGCAGGACGCGCTTCCTGGTCATAATTGATATAAAGAATAAAAAAGCAGGCGTACCCTTGATCTGAAGGATACGCCTGCTTTTTATTTCACACTTTTTAATCTGATGCTTTGTTATCTGCAATTAATCATGGTGGAAATCTGTCAAAAGACGATCTCAGGCCAGAACTCCCAGATGCTCCAGGAGAACCTTCAGACCGATCAGAATCAGGATCACGCCTCCGGTAAACTCCGCCTTTGCTCTGTAGCGGGTTCCGAATACATTGCCGACCTTGACACCGACTGCACCGAATACGAATGTTGTACATCCGATGATTGTAATAGCAAGCCAGATATTAACCTTCAGCATGGCGAAGGATACGCCTACTGCCAATGCATCGATGCTGGTTGCAACTGCCAGAAGAAGCATGGTACGGAAGCTGAAATCGTCATCAGCTTTCTCATCCTCGCCAAAGGCTTCTTTAATCATGCTGGCACCTACAAAAAGAAGAAGGAAGAATACGATCCAGTGATCGAAGCGCTCGATCACATTATACAGATTTGTGCCGACTGCCCAGCCCAGGAACGGCATCAAAGCCTGAAAACCGCCAAAATAAAGGCCTGCAATGCAGGCCTTTTTCCAATCCATCTTCTTCATTCCGAGACCTTTGCAGATTGATACTGCAAAAGCATCCATGGACAGGCCGATGCCTGTCAGAAAAATTTCTAATGGACTCATAATACTCCGTTTATTCGTTTAAAAATTCATTCAATCATGAAAAATACTTTGCGTATACCCAGCCTGTCTGGCCATTATACTCAACCTTGAACCACTCGCCGTCATCATCGGTATCAATGACAGTGACTGTTTCACCCTCTTTAATTGTTCCGATGACAGAGTCCTCATCAAAATCACGATCATTACGGAAGTTGACCTCATCTGCTGTGCAGGTTGCTGTGTTGCCTTCACCTGCCGGCTGGAAATCCTCTTCCTCATTTGTCGTTGCAGCTGTTGTCTCGCTTGTGGCAGCTGTATTCTCATCATTGTTCTCTGCTGCTGTATTCGCATTGGCATCAGCTGCTGTAGATGCGGCATCTGTATTCTCTGCAGCATTGTCTACTACTTCTGCAGCGGCTGCTTCTGTCGGAGCTGCTGTAGAAACTGCTGCGGAGGATTCTGTAGAAGTCGGAACGATCTGAGCCGGAATCTCCGGAAGAATATTGGTCGGAGTAGCTGTTACATCCGCGCTTGTGGATGCAGTTGCATCCTCTGCAGATCCAACAATAGTAGTAGCCGTATCACTCTCTGTCAGTGAAGTGATTGTTCCTTCTCCGCCGCATGCTGTCAGCGAAAGCGCTGAGATGCAGAGCGTCAGAATGATTGCTCCTCTGAACTTATTTTTCATTGTAATATTGCCCCTTTCTGACATTGCGGGATAATACCCTTAAAATAGAAAAACGCGCCAACTGGCGACGTCCTTCATGGAGATAGTGAGATTCGAACTCATGACCTCTTGAATGCCATTCAAGCGCTCTCCCAGCTGAGCTATACCCCCATCCTTTGCAAACTATATAATAACAGCATTTATATAAGATGACAATGTCACTTCTTTTATAAAATATGAAAAGTTAGTTAAAATTAGAAAAATTCTTGTAAAAGCCCGTACATTGTATATCCATAGTTTGATCACATTCAGAACAAATAGCGACACATTACTCTTTCACACACGAGCAGAGTTTTCCATGACATACCCTATCAAATAAAAAATGCCACAGGAATAATACTATTCCCATGGCATTTCCTTAGGCTAAATCAAATTCCGCAGCTAACGTCGAAATTACTCGATGATTGTAGCAACACGGCCTGATCCAACAGTACGGCCACCTTCGCGGATAGCGAATGTAAGACCCTGCTCCATAGCGATCGGGTGGATCAGCTCGATTGTCATCTCAACGTTGTCGCCCGGCATGCACATCTCTGTGCCTTCCGGAAGAGAGATAACGCCTGTAACGTCTGTTGTTCTGAAGTAGAACTGCGGACGATAGTTGTTGAAGAACGGTGTATGACGACCACCTTCATCCTTTGTCAGAACGTAAACCTGAGCTGTGAACTTCTTGTGGCAAGTTACAGTACCCGGCTTAGCAACGACCTGGCCACGAACGATAGCTGTACGGTCGATACCACGAAGCAGAACGCCGACGTTGTCACCAGCTTCTGCATAGTCAAGCAGCTTGTGGAACATTTCGATACCGGTAGCAACAGATGTAGCTGCCTTCTCCTTGACACCAAGGATTTCAACCGGATCATTCAGCTTCAGAGTACCACGCTCAACACGGCCTGTAGCAACAGTACCACGACCGGAGATTGTGAATACGTCCTCGACCGGCATCAGGAACGGCTTATCTGTATCACGAACCGGTTCCGGGATCCACTCGTCAACTGTGGACATAAGCTCCATGATCTTATCGCCCCATTCGCCGTTCGGATCTTCAAGAGCCTTCAGACCAGAACCCTTAACGATCGGTGTATCCGGGAAGCCTTCGTTCTCAAGAAGCTCGGAAACTTCCATCTCGACGAGCTCAAGAAGCTCTTCGTCATCGACCATATCGCACTTGTTCAGGAAAACAACGATCTTCGGAACGCCTACCTGGCGAGCAAGAAGAACGTGCTCACGAGTCTGAGCCATAACGCCGTCTGTAGCAGCAACGATCAGGATAGCGCCGTCCATCTGAGCAGCACCTGTGATCATGTTCTTAACGTAGTCAGCATGGCCCGGGCAGTCAACGTGTGCATAGTGACGTGCCTCTGTCTCGTACTCAACGTGAGCAGAGTTGATGGTGATACCACGCTCTCTTTCTTCCGGAGCCTTATCGATGTTAGCGAAGTCTACGATCTGGTTTGTCTCACTCGGAAGTCTGGTAGCCAGAACCTTTGTGATAGCTGCAGTAGTTGTTGTCTTACCATGGTCTACGTGGCCGATGGTACCAATGTTTACATGCGGCTTGGTTCTATCAAAATGCGCCTTTCCCATTTTAGATATTCCTCCTTAAAATGAATGCCAACAGGCTGATTTCAGCCCACTGTTTCTGAGATTACTATCTGGTATTATATTTCAATGCGCCTTTATTTGCAAGCGCAATTGCTGTACGGATGACAGCAGACGCATGAAATAATACCTGTCATGTGCACGGATGAACCGTGCACATGTAATTCTTTAAAGAAATCAGTTCTTTGTCAGAATCTTCGCAGCAACGTTCTTCGGAACCGGCTCGTAACGCTCGAAGAACATAGAGTAGTTACCACGGCCCTGTGTACGGGAACGAAGATCTGTTGCATAGCCGAACATCTCGGACAGCGGAACGTAGCCGTTAACCTGCTTGCCGCCGCCGACATCTTCCATGCCTTCGATACGTCCACGACGAGAGTTGATATCGCCGATGACATCGCCCATGTACTCTTCCGGCATTGTGACTTCGACCTTCATGATCGGCTCAAGAAGAACCGGGTTAGCCTTAGCCATAGCTTCCTTGAAGCACATAGATCCGGCAACGTGGAATGCCATTTCGGAAGAGTCGACTTCATGGTAGGAACCGTCATAGACGTTTGCATGAATACCGACTACCGGATAGCCGCCGAGTGTACCGGCTCTCATAGCCTCCTGGATACCATCGTCGATTGCCGGGATGTATTCCTTCGGAATAGAACCACCGACAACTGTGCTCTCGAACTGGTACAGGTTCTCGCCGTTCGGATCCATCGGTGTGAAGATGCACTTGCAGTGACCGTACTGGCCGTGACCACCGGACTGCTTTGCATACTTGAACTCCTGACGAACCTCTGTTCCGAATGTCTCCTTGTAGGAAACCTGCGGAGCGCCGACGTTTGCTTCAACGTGGAACTCACGAAGCAGACGGTCAACGATGATCTCAAGATGAAGCTCACCCATGCCGGCGATGATGGTCTGGCCTGTTTCAGCATCAGTATGCTGTCTGAAGGTCGGATCTTCTTCTGCCAGCTTGGCAAGTGCTGTACCAAGCTTTTCCTGACCAGCCTTGGTCTTCGGCTCGATTGCGAGCTCGATAACCGGCTCGGGGAATTCCATAGACTCCAGGATGATCGGATTCTGCTCATCGCAAAGTGTATCACCTGTGCCGGTGAACTTCAGACCGATAGCAGCTGCGATATCACCTGAGTAAACGCGATCCAGCTCTGTTCTCTTGTTTGCATGCATCTGAAGAATACGTGCAACACGCTCCTTCTTCTGCTTTGAAGAGTTATAAGCATAAGAACCGGAAGCAAGGGAACCGGAGTACACTCTGAAGTATGCCAGCTTGCCGACGAACGGGTCTGTCATAATCTTGAATGCGAGTGCGGAGAACGGCTCATCATCAGAAGAATCACGATGATCTTCTTCGCCGTCCATTGTTGTTCCCTGGATAGCCGGAATATCAAGCGGGCTCGGCATGTACTCGATGACAGCATCGATCATCTTCTGGATACCCTTGTTGCGGTAAGCTGTACCGCAGGTAACCGGAATAGCCGTACCTTCGCATGTGCCCTTACGCAGAGCTGCCTTCAGAGCCTCAACAGACGGCTCTTCACCATCGAGGTACTGCATCATCAGCTCCTCGTCAAGGTCGCAGATCTGCTCAACGAGCTTCTCATGCCATTCTGCAGCATCATCAGCCATATCTTCCGGAACCGGAGTGATCTCAATCTGATCACCCTTGTCATCCTTGTAGATATAAGCCTGCATCTCGAACAGATCGATGATACCTTCGAATGTATCTTCCTTGCCGATCGGCAGCTGGATGCAAACCGGGTTCTTGCCCAGACGGTTCTTGATCTGCTCTACGCAGCTGTAGAAATCCGCACCGATGACGTCCATCTTGTTGATGAATGCCATACGCGGAACGTTGTACTTGTCAGCCTGACGCCAGACATTCTCTGACTGCGGCTCGACGCCGCCCTTTGCGGCGAAGACACCGACTGCACCGTCGAGGACACGAAGGGAACGCTCTACTTCGACAGTAAAGTCAACGTGGCCCGGTGTATCGATGATATTGATGCGGTGCTCAAGAGCTCCCGGTGCCGGCTTGGTCTCTTTTTCAAGAGTCCAGTGGCAGGTTGTTGCAGCAGACGTGATAGTAATACCACGCTCCTGCTCCTGAGCCATCCAGTCCATTGTAGCGGTACCATCATGGGTCTCACCGATCTTGTAGCTTACGCCGGTATAATACAGGATACGCTCTGTAAGCGTTGTCTTACCTGCATCGATATGAGCCATGATACCGATATTTCTGGTTCTATCAAGAGGGTACTCTCTTCCAGAAGCAGCCATTGAATCTCCTTTCTATCAGAATCTGTAGTGGCTGAATGCCTTGTTGGCTTCTGCCATTCTGTGCATTTCTTCTTTTCTCTTTACGGATGCGCCTGTGTTGTTGATTGCATCCATAAGCTCGTTTGCAAGGCGATCCTGCATCTTCTTCTCGGATCTCTTGCGGGAGAAGTCTGTCAGCCAGCGGAGTGCAAGTGCTGTTCTTCTGTCCGGGCGAACTTCAACCGGAACCTGATATGTAGCACCACCGATACGTCTGGCCTTGACTTCGAGCTGCGGCATGATGTTGTTCATAGCCTCTTCGAAAGCCTCAACTGCCGGCTTGCCTGTCTTCTCTTCTACTGTAGCGAATGCGCCGTAAACGATCTTCTGCGCAACGCCCTTCTTGCCGTCAAGCATGATCTGATTGATAAGCTTTGTAACAAGCTTGCTGTTGTAAATCGGATCAGCTAAGACTTCTCTCTTCTGAGTATGTCCTTTACGTGGCACGTTACTTCCCTCCTAAATCATTAAGATTTCATCACAGGTACTCACATAGCATGTGTTCGCACTGACGTAGTCCGTTTATCCCACAGCCGAAAAAGGGTGAACGGGAATACCGTACTGCTTACACTGTAATGTTTCTGTAATATTACGAATGTTTGATTCTTTACTTCTTCGGTCTCTTTGCACCGTATTTAGAACGAGCCTGACGGCGGTTCGCAACACCTGCAGTATCAAGAGTACCACGAATGATATGATATCTGGTACCCGGAAGGTCCTTAACACGGCCGCCGCGAATCATAACGACGCTGTGCTCCTGAAGATTGTGGCCTTCGCCCGGAATGTAAGAAGTTACTTCGATTCCGTTGGAGAGACGTACTCTGGCGATTTTACGAAGAGCTGAGTTCGGCTTCTTCGGTGTAGCTGTCTTTACAGCTGTGCAGACACCACGCTTCTGCGGGGAGCTGGCCTTGACTGCCTTGTTCTTCAGTGAGTTGAAAGAGCTCTGAAGAGCAGGTGCCTTGGACTTTTTCACAGAAGTCTCTCTTCCTTTTCTGACTAACTGGTTAAATGTAGGCATTCCCTGATGTTTCCTCCTTTTTAAAAGTCCGCTCTATTCTGCGGCATTTCGGCTGTAATAGTCATCTGCTGTGCTTTTTAGCACAGAATAAATTACGTGTCTCTGACACGCCCAAACATTATACCCCCGGAATGCAAAGGAAGTCAATTGGGAACTTTCTTACATTTTAAGGCTTTTTTCTGCCTTTTTATTGCATCTTCTGCTTTATTCGAAGTCCTGAAGCCGCTGCAGCAAGAAGGCTTCCCAGCAGCAGCATTCCCTTTGCAGCTGTTTCGCGGAAATCTGCCTTTCTGACGGTTACCTCGCACTGCACTTCTGCACTGACGTTTCCTGCCTGATCCGCACAGCGGACTGCCAGTACATGACTCCCCGGACTGCTGATCTCCACATACCAGATTCCCGGCTCATCCCCCTCTGTGTATTCCGTCTTCTCTCCATCCAGCCGAATACTTTTCAGAACCGCCTCTTCATCATTGGTCGTAACGACCGCCCGCACATTTCCCTTATACTCCGCAAGTTCCTCCGGCAGACTGATCGTGACAGCCGGGGGTGTCGTATCCAGTGTGAATTCTACCGGCTCCATGCTGTTCACATGTCCCGCACTGTCCTTTGTTGTCAGCGTCAGCCTGTAAATTCCGTCCTCCGCAGGAATATGATCAAAGTAGAGACTGTCTCCTTCTCTGCTGATCTCTGCTTCTTTTCCGTTCACCGCTGCCGACAGCACCTTTACTTCGTCCGTGTCATGCAGCACGATCTCCGGTATGAAGGGCTGATTGACCGTTCTTCCGCATACTTCACTCTGTCTGAATTCAAATGTCGTTCCTGCCGAATTGATTGAGTAGGCTACCTTTCTTCTGGTCAGATTTCCTGCCGGATCGACCGCTTCCGTTATCAGCGCATAATATTCATCTTCTGCCGGAAGTTCCGGCACCAGCACCAGTTCTCCTTCTTCCATCTCCTGCCCGAATGCAATCTTTTCCGTCTTCCCCTCAACACCTGTTCGAAGCTCCATCGAAATCTCGCAGTCTGCCGCATATGTATCCTTCACTCTTAACCTGATCCGGTCGGGAAGCGCGGCATTGGCAGATCGGTCCCGCAGTCCTTCTACCGCGATCACCGGCCTCATTCTGTCAATGATAAAGCCTCCTGCCGCCGTCCCGTTTACCTGTTGAGCCTCAATTCTGTTCCCGCTTCTGTCAATCGCATAGACATCAAGAGAGCAGGTTCCGTTTTTCAGGAACGTGACATATTTCACATAATATCCGTCCTCATCGCGCCAGGATTGATCTGCGGTGCCTCCCTCTGCGGAAATCCGGACTCTTCCCGGTTCTACACTGCCTTTTCTGACACGGATCACCGCCGTTCTCGGCCGCCTGAAATAATACCCGTTCCGTACATTGTTATTGATATAAGTCACGGAAAATTCCGGAAATGTCTCCTGCTGCTGTTCCGTTCCTCCCGCACGATCTTCCTCCCTGCTTTCTGCCTCTGAGGTCACTGCCTGCTTTTCGTCCTTTCCGGCAGCTTCGCCTTCATCCTCTTCCGCTTGTTCCCTGTGATGCGGCCTCAGCTCGTCCGAATCCGGGAATACAGTTTCATTCCCTGCGAGATCCCGCAGCCACAGTCCTTTTACTGCAAATGCATCTCCCGCCGGCAGCTTCTTCTCGCACACAGCACCCATGCTGTATACCGGCGCCTCATCGTCAGGTTCTTCCGTTTTTTCATTCCGCAGCATACCCGAACCAAACGGGAAGCTCTCTCCGTCTCTCAGAATTGTTCCTCCTATACGAACAGGCGATTTCTCACGTACAGCTTCTGCACAGACTGCAATCTCATCCGTATCGTAAAAGATGTCACCGGCTGTGACCGTTCCCCTCTCATTCATTCTGTAGCACAGGGTGCTCCCCGCATAGACCGTGAGGATGCCCTGCGGTGCCTGCGTATCTCTGACGATCACCGCACTTTGCGCGGGCCCGGTCAATATATCTTCCTCGATAGAAAACACAGCTGCATCAGGATCTTCAAAAGCCTGCAGCGCAGGTATTTCCTCCTGCCTGCGTTCATATGCGACAGGTGCATTTCCCGCCTTATCAGTTCCGAAGATGCGGTAAGCCCATACACCGTCTGTATCAAGCAGATCGCGAAACAGTCCTGTTTCGCTTCTGATACTTTCCCCTTCACAGTTTACAGCTGCGGACCTGGTATCCTGCTGCTCCTCGGAAGCATAATCCCGTTGAATCCGGAAACGATCTCTGTCGTAATGTTCTTCCTCAACATACAGTTCAAACATCACGTCTGCGTTCAGATAAAACCGATCATCAACCGGTATCCGGTTCTCTGCATTGGTCAGAAGGCGTGCATGCAGAACCGGAGGTGTTGTGTCATATACAAGCTTCACAATATCTGACAGCAGTTTTCTCTCCCCTTCATATACAGAAACTTCGATCTCATGTTCCCCTTCCTCCAGCACCCCGGCGACTTCCGCCGCTGTAAGCTGAAAACTGTATATATGGCCATTTTCTGCCTGCTCATCCTGAGAAATTTCCATCTCCGACAGTTTCTCACCGTCTGCCGCGATGACAAAGCAGAGGCCGTCACTCATCGTGCTGTCGTGTAGATTTTCATAAGAGAACTCTGCTATTATTCCGCAGGATGACGCATTGCAGTAATACGTATCTTCTTCCTCATAAAAGATCCCGTCAAAGAACAGCTCCAGCCTTCCCACTTTCGATTTCTGTTCAGGTTCATGTTCGCCGTTCTCAGGCAGCTCTGCCCCTGATTCCGACATTTCCGGAAGTTCTGCCGCCGACTCCGCGGCTTCCTGCGGAAAACTCTCTGCCGCCCAGGCCCGCGTTTTCTCAGCATTTGCTGCGGACAGCAGCACAGCCGGAATCACACCTGCAATAACCAGATGCCTGCTCCTGTTCAGTACTTCTCTCCACAGACTTTTCCCTATTCTCTTAAAAAGTACCGGAGCACCCATTCGAAACAGAAGTACGCCTGTACAGCAAAAGCATAATAATGAAAGCACATATAATAAAAACATGAACATCTCCAGATTCATTTTTGCCTCCCCTTATTTCAGATACCAAGTCCGTCCAGTCTTCTTTTCAGAATTTCATACCGGCTGTCCTGTTCTGCCCCTTCCATAGAAGATGCAGTTCGAAACTCCGCAGCCGCATCCCTGATTCTTCCTTCATCCAGCAGCCAGATGCTGTAGGAGAGCACGGCTTCTGCTTCCATATATTCACTGATCAGTTCCTGAAAACAGGTCTCCGCAAAATCTGCATCGTTTCCGTCTGCAGCCGCATAGGTCCCCCTGTAATAAAGTGTTTTTCGCTCTTCACCTGCCGCAAGCAGTGCGGCCTCTCTGTACAATTCTGCCGCGCGCCGCGGATTGTAGCAGGCGGCACGTGCATCAGCACAGCAGACCGCGGCCAGGTTTTTCAGAATCCCTTTCATCACGCTTTCTTTTTCCGGGTTTGGCTTCTCTGCGTATCCTTCCGGCTTTCCTCCTGTTTCCGCAATCAGTTCCTCCAGAATCTCCGCAGCCTTCGAGCACGCATCGATTCCGGCAGCTGCAAATGCCTGTTGATTTGACCTCCAGGCGGAAGCTGCAAGGATCCGGATCTGTATTCCTTTATTCCGATCCTGTTCCGTACGCCCGAGATAGACCACCACTGCAAGTGCTTCCTGTACAGTGTCCCAGCGGTCATCGCCGTTCTTCTGCTCCCCCAGCAGCTTTGCGGTCTCATAAAGAGCACGAATCTCCTCATCCTTCTCCGGATGCAGTAATCCGTAATATACTGCTGCTTTCCTGTAATCAGGAGACAGCCGACCTTCCGATCCCGCAAAGTACAGATCCGCAATCCTGCGATTTACTTCCGCTCCTGCCGTCTTCTGAACCCTCGTACAGACTGTGGAAAGTGCATGGAACAGATCCCCGTTCTTCTCCATATAGGACAGATACTGAAGATAGGCCTCCTCTCTGTTCGGAAGAAGTTCCATCGCTTTCAGGTAACAGCTTTCCGCCTCTTCCTCCTCCTCTCGTCCAGCTTCTTCCAGAAGGTTTGCATATTCGGAGGAAAGACCTGCAAGAATTGTTTCCCGCACACTTCTGCCTGCCAATAAGAAAAAAAGTCCCAGAGAAAGCAGCACCAGGGCTGCCGCGCCGTTTTTCCGCTGCACGACAAGTCCGGCACGTTTTTCTTCCAGACAATGCTGCAGCACATCACGAAAATCTGCCGCTGTCTGATAGCGCAGGGATGGACGTCTGTCTGTGCAGATCCGCAGTGCTTCGACTGTATCCCGGCTGATCCCCGCAGGCAGATCCGTACCGCCCTCTTCAGCGGGTCTCTTACCGCTCAGAAGAGCTGTCAACGTCATGCCAAGACTGTAAAGATCAGACCTCACATCTGTTTTCCCTGATTCACCATACTGCTCCGGTGCCGCATATCCCGGTGTCCCCGGCTGAAGCTCCGCCGACTGCCTGCTTCTGCAGACCGCCGCTCCCAGATCAAGCAGCATCACTTCTCCATCCGGCCGCAGAATCATATTCTCCGGCTTCAGATCCCGGTAGATCACCTGCGGCTTTCTCTCATGCAGATAGGTAAGCACCCCGGCCATCTGTATGCCCCACCGCAGTACTGTTTTCTCCGAAATCGGTCCTTTTTCCTTCCGGATCTGTTCCAGTGTTTTTCCTTCCACATAATCCATGACGACACATAAATACCTGCCGTCTTCCAGAACATCGACAATCCTCGGAAGGCGGGGATGACTCAGGTTTTTAAGCATATTGATTTCATCTATGCTGGCTGCATTGCGGGAAGGAAGAACCTTGACAGCCCATTTTTTCCCGAGCACAAGATCCTCTGCCAGAAAAACTCTGCCTCCTCCCCCGGAATCAAGTAAGCGAAGCAGACGATATCTGCCCCCGATCACATGCTTTTGATCTTCCATATTTAATTTTCCCTGAATGAAAAAGAGTTTTGAGATGCTTGTAAAGACATTTCCGATACCGGAAATCATGAGTTGATAATAAGAGAAGCGAGTGCTCTCAGATATGGATTCATACTACTTCAGACAATTGTGAACTTCAACAAAAAGAACCACAGCTATTGTGCAAATAGCTGTGGTTCTTTTTATATTTGATCTTTATTCGATGACTTCATCAACTGCATCTGTGCCGATTGCTTCAGCTGTCTCAGCAGTATCTTCGATGACATCTTCGGAAACTGCCTCGGCTGCTTCTGCTGCAGCTGCTGCAAGTTCCTCGTTTGCTGCCATCTCGGCAGCCTTCTTAGCCTCGATTCTTGCATCAGAATCAAGTGTGATTTCTCTGTAGTCACGGAGACCCGTACCTGCAGGAATCAGCTGGCCGATGATGACGTTCTCCTTCAGACCGATCAGCGGATCGATCTTGCCCTTGATTGCTGCATCTGTCAGGACCTTAGTTGTTTCCTGGAAGGATGCTGCAGACAGGAAGGAGTTTGTAGCAAGTGCTGACTTTGTGATACCCAGAACGACACGTGTTCCTTCTGCCGGCTCCTTGCCCTCACTGATCAGCTGCTCATTGGTATTCTCGAATTCAAGGAAGTCAACAAGTGTTCCCGGAAGGAATTCTGTATCGCCGTTCTTCTCGATTCTGATCTTTCTCAGCATCTGACGAACGATGACTTCGATATGCTTGTCGTTGATTTCAACGCCCTGCTGACGGTAAACCTTCTGTACTTCACGGATCATGTAATCCTGTACGGCACGTACGCCGCGGATCTTCATGATGTCGTGCGGGTTGATGGAACCTTCAGTTACAGCGTCACCGGCTTCAAGAACAGCACCATCCTGAATCATCAGTCTGGAACCATACGGAATCAGGTATGTCTTCTGAGCATCCTTGCTTCCTTCCGGTGCAGTCTCATCAACGACTGTTACTTCCTTCTTCTTCTTTGTATCGATGACGTGAGCACGTCCCGGGATCTCTGTGATAATAGCAAGACCCTTCGGCTTACGTGCCTCGAAAAGCTCCTCGACTCGCGGAAGACCCTGTGTGATATCGCCGCCGGCGACACCACCGGTATGGAAGGTTCTCATTGTAAGCTGTGTACCCGGCTCACCGATCGACTGAGCAGCGATGATGCCGACTGCTTCACCGACCTGAACTGCCTCGCCGGTTGCCATGTTGGCACCGTAGCACTTGACGCAGACGCCGCGTGTGGAACGGCAGGTAAGGATTGTACGAATCTTTACCTTGTCGATGACACTGCCGTCTTCGTTTACGCCTTCCTTGACAACTCTTGCTGCACGCTTCGGAGTAATCATGTGGTTAGCCTTGACGATGACGTTGCCGTCCTTGTCAACAATATCTGCAGCCGCGAAACGGCCTGTGATACGTTCTTCCAGAGACTCGATTCCGGACTTCTTCTCGCCCTGTCCTTCTGCGAATTCCTTGACCCACATACCCGGGATTTCCGGACGTGTCTCGGCGCAGTCGATATCGCGGACGATCAGCTCCTGTGAAACGTCAACCAGACGTCTTGTCAGGTAACCGGAGTCAGCCGTACGAAGAGCTGTATCGGACAGACCCTTACGGGCACCGTGAGCAGACATGAAGTACTCCAGAACGTCCAGACCCTCACGGAAGTTAGAGGTGATCGGGAGTTCGATTGTATGTCCGGTTGTATCTGCCATCAGGCCTCGCATACCTGCAAGCTGCTTGATCTGCTTGTCAGAACCACGGGCACCTGAGTTGGCCATCATGTAAATGTTGTTGTACTTGTCAAGTCCGTCGAGAAGCTTCTTGGTCAGGATCTTATCGGTTTCCTTCCATGTCTCAACGACTTCCTTATAGCGCTCTTCTTCAGTAGCGAAGCCTCGCTTGTAGTTCTTCTGGATCTGATCAACCGTAGCCTGTGCTTCCGCAATCAGCTTCGGCTTGTCAGCCGGGACTGTCATATCCGAAATCGAAACTGTCATTGCAGCGATTGTCGAATACTTGTAACCCATTGCCTTGACGTTATCCAGAACCTCGGCTGTAACAGTAGCGCCGTGTGTGTTGATAACCTTCCAGAGGATTGCTTTCAGCTGCTTCTTGTCTGTCAGGAAGTCAACCTCCGGCTTCAGGAAGTTCTCTTCAACAGAACGGTCTACAAAGCCCAGATCCTGCGGAATGATCTCGTTGAACAGCAGGCGGCCCAGTGTACTGCCGACCATGCCTGTGACAGTCTCTCCTTCCGGATGCTCTTCTGTCACTCTGACCTTGCTTGTCTTGACAAAGATCTTTGTCTGCAGGGTGATGTACTTGTTTTCATAAGCAAGAATTGCTTCGTTCAGGCTTGAGAAACGCATACCCTCGCCCTTAGCGCCCGGTCTCTCCTGTGTCAGATAGTAAACACCGAGGACCATATCCTGTGACGGAACAGCTACCGGACCGCCGTCAGACGGCTTCAGCAGGTTGTTCGGTGACAGAAGCATGAAGCGGCACTCTGCCTGAGCTTCAACAGAAAGCGGCAGATGGACAGCCATCTGGTCGCCGTCGAAGTCGGCGTTGAACGCGGTACAAACAAGCGGATGAAGCTTAATAGCCTTACCTTCAACCAGGATCGGCTCGAAAGCCTGAATACCAAGACGGTGAAGTGTAGGAGCACGGTTCAGCATAACCGGATGTTCTGTAATGACATCCTCAAGGACATCCCAGACACCTGTTTCGAGACGCTCAACCATCTTCTTTGCGTTCTTGATGTTATGAGCAAGACCTCTCTGTACAAGCTCCTTCATAACGAACGGCTTGAAGAGCTCGATTGCCATCTCCTTCGGGAGACCGCACTGGTAGATCTTCAGTTCCGGACCGACGACGATAACGGAACGGCCGGAATAGTCGACGCGCTTGCCGAGCAGGTTCTGACGGAAACGTCCGGACTTACCCTTTAAGAGCTCGGAGAGAGACTTCAGAGCACGGTTGCCCGGTCCTGTAACCGGACGGCCGCGGCGGCCGTTGTCGATCAGTGCATCAACAGCCTCCTGAAGCATTCTCTTCTCGTTTCTGATGATGATTTCCGGAGCACCGAGCTCAAGAAGTCTCTTCAGACGGTTATTACGGTTAATGATACGTCTGTAAAGATCGTTCAGATCGGAGGTAGCAAAACGGCCGCCGTCCAGCTGAACCATCGGACGAAGATCAGGCGGGATAACCGGAACGACATTCATAACCATCCATTCCGGGCGGTTGCCTGATTCACGGAAGGCCTCGACAACCTCGAGACGCTTGATAATTCTTGTTCTCTTCTGGCCTGATGCATCTTTCAGCTCAGACTTCAGAGCAACAGACTCTGCTTCCAGATCGATCTCCTGAAGCAGCTCCTGTACAGCTTCTGCACCGATGCCGACACGGAAATTATAACCGTAATCTCTGCGTGCCTCAGCATACTCGCTCTCACTGAGAACCTGCTTCTTTGCAAGATTCGGAGCGGCATCAGCCGGATCCAGAACAATGTAGCTTGCAAAGTACAGAACCTTCTCCAGTGTTCTCGGTGACATATCGAGAATCAGACCCATACGGGACGGAATTCCCTTGAAATACCAGATATGAGAGACGGGAGCGGCCAGCTCAATGTGGCCCATTCTCTCACGTCTGACAGAGGACTTCGTCACTTCTACGCCGCAGCGATCGCAGACGATGCCCTTATAACGAATCTTTTTGTACTTTCCGCAGTGGCACTCCCAGTCTTTAGAGGGGCCGAAGATTCTCTCACAGAACAGGCCGTCCTTTTCAGGCTTCAGTGTTCTGTAGTTAATCGTCTCGGGCTTTTTAACCTCACCGTGAGACCATTCGCGGATCTTATCAGGAGAAGCAAGGCCGATCTGAATTGCATCAAATGCAGTCGGCTTATTATCATCCTGCTGTTTCACAATCTCTGCCATATGTACCTCCAGAACAATACGTCAACAGGGCCGATTCATCAAAATTCTTCTGATTCCGAATCATAGGATTCCTCATCGACACCGAGGAAATCATCATCTCCGCTGTCGTAAGTACTGCCAAGGATTTCCTCGTCATCAACGAGTTCCTGTGTATCCTCATCGAAATGCTGCAGTGTCATACCGTGCTTAGCGAAGTCTTCGTCTTCATTACGGCGGCGTCTGCTGTCACCTTCGATGACAGAACGGAAGTCTGTATCACCGTAATCAATGGACTCCTTAAGCTGTACTTCATTTCTGTTTTCATCCAGTACGCGGACATCAAGACCGAGTGACTGAAGCTCCTTCAGAAGAACCTTGAAGGATTCCGGAATGCCCGGGCTCGGGATATTATCGCCCTTAATGATTGCTTCGTAGGTCTTGACACGGCCGACAACGTCGTCGGACTTCATTGTCAGGATCTCCTGCAGTGTATAAGATGCGCCGTATGCCTCAAGAGCCCAAACTTCCATCTCACCGAATCGCTGGCCGCCGAACTGAGCTTTACCGCCCAGCGGCTGCTGTGTGACGAGGGAGTACGGACCCGTAGAACGGGCGTGAATCTTATCGTCAACCAGGTGATGCAGCTTCAGATAATGCATGTGGCCGATAGTGGTCGGTGAATCGAAATACTCACCTGTACGTCCGTCGCGAAGAAGAACCTTGCCGTCTCTTGAAAGCGGTACGCCCTTCCACAGTTCTCTGTGCTCAAGATGATCACCGAGATACTGATATACCTCCGGAACAAGTGATTCCTTGTATTTGTCTGAGAAATCTTCCCAGGTCATATTTACATAGTCATTAGCCATCTCCAGCGTATCCTGGATATCAATTTCTCGCGCACCGTCGAATACCGGTGTTGCGATATTGAAGCCAAGAGCCATCGCTGCAAGTGACAGATGGATCTCAAGGACCTGTCCGATGTTCATACGTGACGGAACGCCCAGCGGGTTCAGCACGATGTCAAGCGGACGGCCGTTCGGAAGATACGGCATATCCTCGATCGGAAGTACACGGGAAACGACACCCTTGTTACCGTGACGGCCGGCCATCTTATCGCCGACGGAGATCTTTCTCTTCTGTGCGATATAGATACGGACGCTCTGGTTAACACCAGCCGGAAGCTCATCGCCGTTCTCTCTTGAGAAGACCTTTGCATCAACGACAATACCGTACTCACCGTGCGGTACCTTCAGGGAAGTATCTCTTACCTCGCGCTCTTTCTCACCGAAGATTGCACGAAGCAGTCTTTCCTCTGCTGTCAGCTCTGTCTCACCCTTCGGTGTGACCTTACCGACAAGGATATCGCCGGCACGGACTTCTGCACCGATTCTGATGATACCGCGCTCATCCAGATCCTTCAGAGCTTCATCGCCGACACCCGGAACATCACGTGTGATCTCTTCCGGTCCGAGCTTTGTATCTCTGGACTGTGCTTCATACTCTTCGATATGAACAGAGGTGTATACATCATCGCGGACAAGTCTCTCTGAAAGAAGAACAGCGTCCTCGTAGTTGTAACCTTCCCAGGTCATGAAGCCGATCAGCGGGTTCTTGCCGAGTGCAAGCTCGCCCTTATAGGTTGACGGACCGTCGGCGATAACCTGACCTGCCTCGACATGTTCATACTTGTCAACAATCGGCTTCTGATTGTAGCAGTTGCTCTGGTTGGAGCGCATGAACTTTGTCAGATGATACTTATCAAGTGTACCGTCTTCTGCTGTAATGATGATATCTGTTGATGTAACAGACTTGACTGTACCGGAGCGCTTTGCGACAACGCAGACACCGGAGTCAACAGCAGCTTTTGCTTCCATACCTGTACCGACTGCCGGAGCTTCTGTAGAAAGAAGCGGGACGGCCTGACGCTGCATGTTGGAACCCATGAGGGCACGGTTCGCGTCGTCGTTCTGCAGGAACGGAATCAGGGATGTAGCAACCGAGAAGACCATCTTCGGAGAGACGTCCATGTAATCGAATACACGGCGGTCCCATGCCTGTGTCACCTCTCTGTAACGGCCGGATACATTTTTATGAATGAAATGTCCTTCCTCATCGAGCGGCTCAGATGCCTGTGCTACGTGGTAGTTATCCTCTTCATCAGCGGTCATATAAACGACTTCGTCTGTAACGATCGGATTCAGCGGATCTGTCTTGTCAATCTTTCTGAACGGAGCCTCAACGAAACCGTAGGAATTAATCCGGGCATAGCAGGCCAGAGAGTTAATCAGACCGATGTTCGGACCTTCCGGTGTTTCAATCGGGCACATACGTCCGTAGTGCGTATAGTGAATATCTCGGACCTCGAAACCTGCACGATCACGGGAAAGACCGCCCGGACCAAGTGCGGAAAGACGTCTCTTATGTGTCAGCTCACCCAGCGGGTTGTTCTGATCCATGAACTGAGACAGCTGTGAAGAACCGAAGAATTCCTTGATTGCAGCTGTAACCGGCTTTACGTTGATCAGAGACTGCGGGGATACTGTTGTAATATCCTGTGTCTGCATACGCTCACGAACAACACGCTCCAGTCTGGAGAGACCGATACGGAACTGGTTCTGAAGAAGCTCGCCGACTGCTCTGATACGACGGTTGCCAAGGTGATCGATATCATCATCATGGCCGATGCCGTATTCCAGATGAATATTGTAGTTAATGGAAGCGAAGATATCTTCTCTTGTGACATGCTTCGGAATCAGATCTACAGCACGTCTCTTGATTGTCAGAGCAAGCTCTTCTTCGCTGAGTTCCTGATCAAGGATCTCTCTGAGTACCGGATAATAAACCAGCTCTGTGATGCCGGCCTTCTCCTTCTCTTCCGGAGTCATCTGAATCCAGCTGTCGATATCCACCATCATGGAAGAAAGGATACGAACCGGATGATCGACATCATCCAGAGCCAGATTAACATACGGAATACCCGCATTCTGGATCTGATCAGCAAGTTCTGCGGTGCAGACGGTGCCTGCTTCGGCAATTACTTCGCCTGTCAGCTCATCGATGACATCATCAGCAAGCGCAAATCCGGTAATACGGTTGCGCAGAAGGAGTTTCTTATTATACTTGTAGCGGCCGACCTTAGCGAGATCGTAGCGGCGTGCATCGAAGAACAGATTGTGTACCTGCTGCTCTGCAGAATCGATTGCAAGCGGCTCGCCCGGACGAACCTTCTTATACAGTTCAAGAAGACCTTCTGTATAGTTCGTGGATACGTCCTTCGCAAAGCTTGCCATGATCTTCGGCTCTTCACCAAAGAGATCAATGATCTCCTGGTTTGTTCCTACGCCAAGCGCACGAAGAAGAACCGTGATCGGAACCTTACGGGTACGGTCGACACGGACATAGAATGCATCATTTGAGTCGGTTTCATACTCCAGCCATGCACCTCTGTTCGGAATAACCGTGCATGCATAGAGCTTCTTACCGGTCTTATCATGCGTAATATCATAATAAATACCGGGTGAACGAACGAGCTGTGAAACGATGACTCGTTCCGCGCCGTTGATAATGAAGGTACCGGTATCTGTCATCAGCGGCAGACTGCCCATGTACTCCTCATGTTCCTTAATTTCACCGTTCTCTTTGTTGTGAAGACGGACAGTGACCTTAAGGGGAGCCTCAAGATTGGCGTCACGCTTTTTGCACTCATCAAGAGGGTACTTGATTTCATCCTTGCAGAGTCTGAAATCAACGAACTCCAGGCTGAGCTTGTCCGCGAAGTCCTCGATCGGGGAGATATCCTTGAAGATCTCCTTTAATCCTTCGGTGACGAACCAGTTGTAGGAATCCTTCTGAACCTCAATCAGGTTCGGGATCTCAAGTACTTCCTTCTGGCGCTGGTACGTCATTCGAATCGACCGGCCGGACTTGATAGGACGAATTCTGTTTTTCTCCATTCGACGTTTCACCCCGTAATAATATATTTATTATCAAATCAGTGGCATATATTGTGTATTTACATCGACCCAGCTACTAAAATCACAGATTTTTCAATCTGTCAAGGCTAAATATTCGATGTAAGGGCACAAATACCCCTGTCCCATAATAGTGCATTTTTGAATGTATCACACTTAGTTCCAGATGTCAAAGATTTTTTTAAAAAAGTGTTATTTTATTACAAAAAGAAGAAGCGGCCCGGACTTTCGTCCGAGCCGCCTCGAAGCTTTTTAAGGCAATAATTACTTAAGAGTAACCTTAGCGCCAACTTCCTCAAGCTTCTTCTTGAGGTCTTCAGCTGCTTCCTTGTCAAGCTGCTCCTTGATTACCTTCGGAGCGGAATCAACGAGTTCCTTAGCTTCCTTCAGGCCGAGACCTGTAGCTTCACGGACAACCTTGATAACCTTAACCTTAGCAGCGCCGCAGTCTGTCAGCTCAACGTCGAACTCTGTCTTCTCTTCCTCAGCCGGGCCCTCAGCAGCACCAGCAGCTGCAACAACAACACCTGCAGCAGCGGAAACGCCGAATTCTTCTTCACAAGCCTTTACAAGGTCGTTCAGCTCAACAACTGTAAGCTCTTTGATAGCTGCAATAAACTCTTCTGTAGTTAACTTAGCCATTGTATTTTCCTCCATTCGTATAATTGGTATAAAATCGCAATTTGATTATTCTGCTGCCGGAGCTTCTTCTGCTGCCGGAGCCTCGTCCTTCTCTGCAACCTGCTTGATAACACGAGCGAAGTTTGCAATCGGGGACTGCATGCTGCCGAAGAGTCTTCCAAGAAGAACCTCTCTGGACGGAATTGCTGCCATCTCTGTCAGCTTGTTCTCGTCAGCGTACTGACCTTCAATAACGCCGGCAACAAAGTTCATGCACTTGTAATTCTTGACATACTTTGCAAGAATCTTTTCAGCAGCGATCGGATCATCCTTGGAAACCGCAATTGCGTTCGGTCCGTCAAGGTGCTTGGACAGAGCTTCAAACTCTGTACCTTCGAAAGCACGGCGCATCAGGGTATTCTTGTATACCTTGTAAACGACACCAGCTTCACGAAGCTCCTTACGAAGAGCTGTATCCTGCTCAACAGTAAGTCCGAGATACTGAACAATAACTGCAGCCTGTGCATTTTCAATTGTTTCGGAAATCTCCTGTACAATCGGCTGCTTCAGTTCTACCTTTGCCATGTGACTGATTTTCCTCCTTTTTAGATTTTCGCATCCTGTTTTCCGAATGACGGTCTTACGCCGGAGAAAATCTCTTTGGCGAAAAAAAGATCCTCTGTGCTCAGCACAGAGGATCTGATTGATTTCTTCAGAGGGCAGAGCCTGATTCGGCACTGCTTTTATGTAAGAAAATCATTCCTCGGCTGGCGCTTAATATGCTTACGTCCGATCACGGACACCGGCTGTCTTCGGTTTGATGCCTAAACAATGTAGCATCGTTTTACAACGATGTCAAGTCTTAAATTTTATTTACTGAACCTTGACCGGGTTAACCTTGACGCCCGGGCCCATTGTAGAAGCCAGAGTGATGCTCTTCATGTAAGCACCCTTGACTGCTGCCGGCTTAGCCTTGTTCAGAGCTTCCATCAGAGCGTTGAAGTTAGCCTGAAGCTGCTCTTCTGTGAAGGAAGCCTTACCAACCGGAACATGGATGATGTTGCTCTTGTCCAGACGGTACTCAATCTTACCAGCTTTGATTTCCTTGACAGCCTTTGTTACATCCATAGTAACTGTGCCTGCCTTCGGGTTCGGCATAAGGCCCTTCGGTCCGAGGACACGACCCAGACGGCCGACAACGCCCATCATATCCGGTGTTGCAACAACAACATCGAAATCGAACCAGCCTTCGTTCTGGATTCTCGGAACGAGATCCATCTCGCCGACATAATCTGCACCAGCTGCAAGAGCTTCCTCAGCCTTAGCGCCCTTAGCGAATACAAGAACGCGAACCTTCTTGCCTGTACCAGCCGGAAGGACAACAGCGCCACGAACCTGCTGATCAGCATGGCGGCCGTCGCAGCCTGTGCGGATGTGAGCTTCAATTGTTTCATCAAACTTTGCAACTGCAGTCTTCTTTACAAGAGCAATTGCCTCAGCCGGGTCATAAAGACTTGCATGGTCAACTGCTTTTGCTGCTTCCATGTACTTCTTTCCGTGCTTCATTTTCTAATAACCTCCCTGTGGTGATAGCGGATCTATATCCTTCCACTTATTCTCAGTCGACTACTTCAACACCCATGCTGCGAGCTGTACCAGAAATAACGCTCATTGCTGCCTCAAGGCTAGCTGCGTTCAGATCCGGCATCTTTGTCTCAGCAATTTCCTTAACCTGAGCCTTTGTGATCTTACCGACCTTAAGCTTGTTCGGTGTGCCGGAAGCCTTTGCAAGGCCTGCTGCCTTCTTGATGAGAACAGCTGCCGGCGGTGTCTTTGTAATGAATGTAAAGCTGCGGTCTGCGTAGACAGTGATGACTACCGGGATGATTGTATCGCCCATAGATGCAGTCTTCGCATTGAAAGCCTTTGTGAACTGTACGATGTTCACGCCGTGCTGGCCGAGAGCCGGACCTACCGGCGGAGCCGGAGTTGCCTTGCCGGCCGGAATCTGCAGCTTAATGTATCCTGTAACCTTCTTTGCCATGATGTTACCTCCTATGTGGTATGGCGAGTATGAAACCCTTCCACTTCTATTGGAATATGATCACCTGTTTGATGATCACTTCTTCTTAACTTCCGCAAAGTTGATCTCAACCGGCGTATCTCTGCCGAAGAGTTCGACGGTAATTGTAACCGTCTGCTTCTGCGGATTGATGTCCTGAATTGCACCTTCTGTGCCGTTCCAGGCTCCCGCAATGACGACAACCATGTCGCCAATTTCGAAATCGACTACGATCTTTGGCTTCTGTGCTGTCGGCATATCGCCTCCCGCAAGGCCAAGTGACCACATCTCATCCGGAGTCAGCGGAACCGGCTTACTTCCCGGTCCGACAAAACCCGTTACGCCTCGTGTATTCCGGACAACATACCATGTATCATCATCCATTTCCATGTTGACGATAACATAGCCCGGAAACATCTTGCGCTGAACCATCTTTGTGACGCCGCCTCTGGTCTCCTGTACTTCTTCCAGCGGAACACGAACATCCAGGATCTTATCCTCAAGATGTCTGTTGGCAACGGTCTTTTCGATGTTAGCCTTCACCTTATTCTCGTAGCCGGAATAGGTATGAATTACATACCATTTTGCCTCTGAGACCTGAGTCATTTCTGACATCTGATTAGCTTCTGACATCTGAATCCTCTTATCCTTTTCGCTTTCGCGTTAACGAGCCAGCAGCCAGTTAACTGCCTGCAGGGCGCCGCTGTCAATCACAGTGATGACGACTCCGAGAATTAGTGACATTACAATGACAAGTCCTGATTCCTTGAGTACGTCTTCCTTCGTCGGCCAGATGATTTTGCTCCATTCACGCTTTACACCGCTCCAGAAGCTCGGCTTGTTCTCTTTGGCCTTCGCCTTTTCTGTACTGTTAGATTTTTCTGCCATTGCTGTTTCCCCGCTTTTTACTTTGTTTCCTTATGGACAGTGTGCTTGCGGCAGAATCTGCAGTACTTCTTTGTTTCCATTCTTTCAGGATGTTCTTTCTTATCCTTCTTTGTGTTGTAGTTACGCTGTTTGCATTCTGTGCAAGCTAATGTGATCCTTGTACGCACGGTTTTCACCTCCAATGATATCCGTTAGCTGATTATCTGCGGTTCCGTTTTTTACGGCAAATGCAGACCGGTTTTCTTTTCCTTCCGGCTTTTTTTGCGCAAAAAAAAAGAACCTGTTACCTCTAAGCCAGTTAAATATAACACAGAGGTATTCCTTCGTCAATATATACGCCCGAATCTTTTTGGCTTCGTGGAATGTAATAGGAAGCCCTGCGTTCCGCCCCTTTAAGACCCGACATGATGCTGTAAATATATAAGAAAAGGCAGATCCCCTGCTCCATTTTCAGAGAAGAGATCTGCCCTGCAGTCATTCTTATTTGTTTACAACATTTACCGGAGCGCCGTCGATGAATGCCTTTACGTTGTCTACCGTAATATCCATGATTCTCTGGCGTGCAGCCTGTGCAGCCCAGGAGATATGCGGTGTGATCAGGCAGTTCTTAGCCTTCAGCAGCGGGTTGTCGCCCTTGATCGGCTCTGTGGATACAACGTCCAGACCTGCTGCGTAAACCTTGCCGGAATTCAGAGCATCTGCCAGATCCTGCTCTACGACCAGCTGGCCGCGGGAGTTGTTGATCAGGATGACGCCGTCCTTCATCTTTGCGATAGTATCCTTGTTGATGATGCCTTCTGTCTCCGGGAACAGCGGGCAGTGCAGGAAGATCACATCAGACTCTGCCAGAACGCTGTCAAGATCCTTGTACTCAGCAAGCTCTCTGCCTGCATCGCTCTGGAAGCTGTCGTATGCAATAACATTCATGCCGATAGCCTTCAGAATTCTTGCGGAGGACTGACCGATTCTGCCGAGGCCGATGATACCTGCAGTCTTGCCGTAAAGCTCGATCATCGGGAAATCCCAGTAGCACCAGTCAATGTTGTTTTCCCACTTACCTTCGAAGACAGTATCGGAGTGATGCTGGAAATGAGAGCAGATTTCAAGAAGCAGACCTACTGCATACTGACCGACAATCTGTGTGCCGTATGTCGGAACGTTTGCAACCGGAATACCCTTTTCCTTTGCATAGGTATAATCGATGACGTTGTAGCCTGTTGCAAGAACAGCGATCATCTTCAGATTCGGGCACTTATCAATAGTAGCCTTGGAAATCGGTGTCTTGTTTGTGATTGCAATGTCTGCATCGCCGATAGCTTCTGCGATAGCCGGGCTTTCTGCGTAGGAGATTCTGTCATAAACCTTCACTTCGCCGAGTGCCTCGAGGCCTTCCCAGCTTAAATCTCCCGGATTCTCAGTATAGCCGTCCAGAACTACAATTTTCATAATTAATTAACCTCCGCCATCTGGCTTAAATTTGTCAAAAGGCACTTTCTTAAAAGCGCTTTCGCAACATTATAACACAATTCAATTAAAAGACAGGCACCCCTCATCGGATGCTCCCGTGAAGAGATGCCTGTATTAAATCATAAATCACGTACCGAAGACAATACCTACCGGTACTTCAATGATGCCCGGGAAGAAGATGAACAGGCAGAGTGACAGTGCGATCAGGATGATCCACGGAACAGATGCCTTGATAATCTTCTCAAGAGGCAGGCCGGTAACATTCTCTGCTGCGTAGAGGCAGACACCGACCGGCGGTGTAATCAGACCGAAAGAAAGTGTGATTACGAGGAATACTACGAAGAACAGCGGGCTGACGCCGACGGACTGCACTGCCGGCAGAAGGATCGGAACCAGGATGAAGATAGCTGCAGTAGCATCCATGAACATACCGACAACAATAAGGAATGCATACAGTACGAACAGGATGACAATACGGTTATCGGAAACGCCGCTGATCATGTTTGCCACGCGGGACGGAAGTCCATCGATTTCGAAAAGCATGGATGCCGGCTTTGCAGCGATAGCTACGAAAAGGATTGTTCCTGTAGAGCGTGCATTCTTAGCAATGATTCTCGGCAGATCTGTCCACTTCAGAGTCTTGAAGAGATAGATGTATACCAGAGATGTATACACAACGGCGATAGCAGCACCTTCAGTCGGTGTGTAGAAACCTGTGTATACGCCGCCAAGAAGGATAACCGGTGTCAGAAGAGCCGGGATAGCTCTGACAAAAGCTCTGCCCAGGCGCTTACCGGAGAACGGGGTACGATCACCGATGTTATGCTTCTTGCAGTAGAAATAGTTGTAAACCATGAATACGAGACCGATGATGATACCCGGAATCAGACCTGCCAGAAGTGCCTGGCCGATTGAAACGTTTGCTGTAGCAGCAGCATTGATCATCAGGATACTCGGCGGAATAACGGAAGCCAGCATAGAACCGGAAAGGTTGATAGCTGTACCGTAGTCCTTCGGATAGCCCTTCTTCTCAAGAGCATTGATACTCATCTTACCGATGGAAGCAATAGCTGCAACGGAAGAACCGGACATACCGGCGAAAAGCATGTTAACCACGACTGAAACGTGACCAAGACCACCGTAGATCCAGCCTACGAGTGCCTCAGCAAGATCGTAGATACGATCTGCAATACCACCTTCATCCATCAGTGAACCGCAGAGGATGAACAGCGGAACTGCTACCATGATGAAGGAGTTCATCGCTGTGAACATGGACTGAGCTGCTGTTGAAAGCGGAAGTCCTGCCATAAACAGCATAACAAGAACGGAAGCTGCGCCCAGTGAAACTGCGATCGGAACTCCGAGGAACATCAATGCAATAAAGATAACAATAATCGCTAAACTCATTGATCAATCACCCCTCATTCTCCAGTGCTTTCTTCTTTTCAGTTTCCTTGTCGCCGATCGCAACCTTGTAATGATACTCCAGGAAGCTCTGAATTGTTCCGATCAGACCGAGAACTGCACCGACCGGCTGGCAGATACCGATGACATACATCGGGATACGAAGTGCCGTGCCCATCTCGTGCCACTGAATCTGCTGCTGTACGACCTGAAGGCCGAAGAAGAACATAAAGCAGAAGAAAGCTACAACTACTACGAAATAAAGAACTTCACTGAACTTCTTCAGGAAAGCAGGACCTGCCTGCAGGAAGATTGTTACTCGTGAAGATTCACACATATTAAAGCCCGCGGCAAGTGCGACAAACATCATCCACAGGAAGAGATAACGGCTTGTCTCTTCTGTCCACGGGAACGGATGTCCAACAAGACGTCCGATGATCTGGATCATGATGGTGACCACCATTCCGATAACAAGTACTGTCAGAACGATATCTTCCAGCTTGTTGATCACATCAAAGAATTTTGAAAACTTGGATAATTTTCGTTCCATGAAAACCTCCTGCAAGCTGCAGATTTAGAAAAAACGAGGCGCCCATGACCCGCATGGGCGCCTGTTTTTAGGAGTTTTTAAAACGGTTTCTCTTATATTTATGCTCTGCCTGTGAACTTAGCTGTAGCATCAAAGAGCTCGTCATCGTTGATCAGAGTCTTGAACTTGTCATAGCAGGACTGAGAAACTTCGATGAACTTAGCAACTGCTTCGTCATCCAGTTCATTAGCTTCCATGCCGTTGTCGATCAGAGTCTGAAGGGCAATCTTATCCTGCTCAGCCATCATATCAACGTTCCACTGCTGTACTTCCTCACCAGCCTTTGTGATAGCAGCCTGCTGCTCTTCTGTCAGACCTTCGAACAGCTTGCTGTTGATGCCGACAAGCCATGCATCAGCCATGTGGTTTGTGAAGGAGATGTACTTCTGAACTTCATAGAACTTGTTGGAGTACGGAACGTCAACCGGGTTCTCCTGGCCGTCCAGTGTGTTCAGCTGAAGTGCGTTATAAACCTCAGAGAAGTTCATCGGAGTTGTAACGGCGCCGCATGCGCTGAAGAACTCAACATACAGAGCGTTGTTCGGAACACGAAGTACAACGCCCTTCAGATCATCCGGAGTTGTGATCGGAAGCTTGGAGTTTGTGATTTCACGGAAAGATCTTGTCCAGCTGCCGACAGTTGTAATTCCCATGCTGCTGACACGACCCATAAGCTCCTTACCTGTATCACTGTTCAGGTAATCAAGCAGCTGAGCCTGATCATCGAACATATACGGTACAGAGATTACGTTGTAGCCGGGCTCGAAGGAAGCGTAAACAGAGGAAGCAAGGATCAGCATCTGAAGGCCGCCGGAAGCAAGCTGCTTGATACCAGCTGCTGTGTCGCCGCCGTACAGAGAGCCGTTACCGGAGATTGTGAACTCCAGAGAGCCGTTGGAATACTCTGTTGCTCTGTTAGCGAACTCAGAAGCTGCTGCATAAATATAGGAAGCTTCCGGATCCGGAACAGAGATGGTGATCTTTGTTACATCATCAGCTGCAACAGTGTAGGTGCCAAGAGACATAACGCCCATAACTGCTGCCATTGCAAGTGCCATAAGTCTTTTCTTCATGGTAGGTTCTCCTTTAGTTAAATGTTATTTGCATTAAGCTTATAGATATCTTTCAGTGCCGGATAAAGCTGTTTGTATACCTCAAAACGCTTTGCATAAATACCATCATTTTCGTGGTTGCTCTTGATGGTTTTGACAACCTTCTTATCGACCTTGTCGGATGCTTCGAAAACATCCTTGAATACTCCTGCGCCTACACCGCCCAGAAGTGCTGCGCCGACAGAAGCCATCTCGCTGAGATCAAGAATCTTAATATCACGTCCTGTGATATCAGCCTTAATCTGGGTCCAGATCTCACTCTTCGCACCGCCGCCGATCGCGCTCCAGGAGCTGATCCTGTTGCCGGTAACAGCCTCTGCTGTATCTGCGAGCTGTCTGAGACCGTATCCGCAAGCTTCCAGAACCGCACGGTTCATTTCCTTTCTGGTTGTTCGCAGTGATGCTCCGAAGAACACACCTCTTGCATAAGCATCCCAGATCGGACTTCTCTCTCCCTGCATATACGGCAGGAAGACTACGCCGTCACAGCCCGGAGCAGCAGCTGCTGCTTCCTGATTAGCTTTCTCATAAGCTTCTCCAAGGCTGACGCTGTTCTGAATCAGGTCGTCACAAAACTCTCTTAAGAACCACTCATTCGCTGCACCCGTAAAGGACATAGCACCCTGATAGATCCATGTTCCCGGAACTACGTGGCAGCGATTAATAAACCCTCTGTCAAAAACCGGACGGTCGATGCAGACTGTCAGTACGTTTGTAGTACCGACTGACTCACATACATCACCGGCTCTTGTGACACCGGCAGCAAGTGTTGCGCACGGAGTATCCGCTCCGCCGATTGCCACAGGTGTTCCTTCCGGAATTCCAAGCCGGATCAGGTCTTTATTGGAAAGACCACCGACAACATCCGTTGAATCATGAAGCTCGGGCAGTTTTTCTCTCGCAATTTCGATCGAATCGCAAAGCTCATCGGACCACTTCTTTCCGCCTGCTGTCTCGAACAGATTAGTATAAGAAGCGTTGGAATAATCGATTGCAAACGCACCGGTCATTCTGTTTGCGAGGAATGTGTTCAGATGCCCGAAATACTTTGTCTTTTCATACTGCTCAGGAAGATTATTCTTAATCCACAGCATGGATGATCCGGAAAATGCTCCGGCCATTGAGCTGTTAGCAGTAATTTCGAAAAGTCTTTCCCGTCCTACTCTGTCAAGAATGATCTCTGCCTCATGAACACTGCGTCTGTCAGAGTAAATGATCGGCTCAACAAGAACCTCTCCATTCTCTCCGAGAGCAACAAGTCCCGGGCAAAGAGACGATATGCTGATGCCCGCCGTTTTAGCAAGATCGATTCCTTTTGAAGTAGAGAGCATTGAGAGGCATCTCACCACTGCATCCCACAGACTTCCTGTGTCAATCTGCACTGATTTCTGATCCGGAGTAATAAAACGGTACTTGCCGCTCGCAACTCCTAAAAGATTTGCCTCTTCGTCGATGACGGCTACCTTTAAACTGGTTGTTCCGACATCAATACCAATCAGATACTTCTCTGCTGCCATTTCAGCCTCCACTCACCTTTACGGCGGACTACTCAAACACATCAGTACGGGTTATTCTGCAAGCTGTAAGCAGTAATTTACTTCAGCTCCAGATAGTCAGCATAATTCTTGTCATTCTCGATAGTTCTGAGAAGTTCCTTTGTTTCCTTCGGTGTGTAGCCCTTGTGGATCAGGCGGCGAAGAGCGATAACCAGAGCGGTTACATCATCGTAATCCCATACCCAACGGCCCATTGTTACACCGCCGCAGCCTGCATCAAGAGCATCTCTTGTGATCTGCAGATAGTAGTCAAGGAGGCCTTCACCTGTCAGACCAGCCGGTGTGTCACCACCCTGGATAACAACGCGGAAGGAAGACGGAACAGTGCTGATAACCTTAGCCATGCTGTCCGGATCGCCTGTGTATGTTGTCTTAACAACGTCCATACCCAGCTCGCAGGCACTTCTTACGCAGTAAGCGATGTTCTCCCAGGAAGCTCTCTCTTCCTTCGGAACGCTCTCGCCCTTCGGATATACGTGGCCGATCAGCGGCATGCCGATCTTGTCGCAGTACTCGGAAACTTCGCCGATTCTTGCGAACTGCTCGTTCTGGAAATCACCCAGAGTCATGCAGCCCATGGAAACAGCGTCAGCGCCGGAACGAACAGCTGCATCAACAGAACCGAAAACGCAGTCGTTTGTCGGAGCTGTCGGAGCGTAGTTAGAAATCTTGTGAAGAATGGAGATGCCGGATCCAACGTGCGGTCCCCAGCAACGCTTCTGGATGCCCCATGTCATGGTCATAGCATCCGGGCGGCCAGCAACGATCTTGTCGATTGCGCCCTGGATATCATGGATACCAGTCATCGGAGCAATTCCTCTGGATGTTGCATGGTCAACTGTGATTGCCATCATCTTGTTGCTTTCCGGGTTAACCATTCTGGAAAGTCTGACTGCCTTGCCCATTGCGTACATCGGTTCTGCCATTTTAAAAATCCTCCTGTTTTAAATCTTGGTGAATTTAGATAAACTTTAATGTTTTATATTTTCAAAGCCTTTTTGCAAGATGCTTACGGCTTGATAACGATCTTCAGGCCTGTACCTGCCATATGAAGTGCGAATGCTTCCTTGAACTCATCCAGTGTGAATGTATCGGAAACGATTGCATCCAGGTCGATCTTCTTTGTTCTGACCATATCAGCCGCCTGCAGATAATCGCTTCTCTTGTAAGCAGTGCTGCCTGTTACGTTCAGTTCGTTGTAGTGGATGATGCTCGGATCGATCTCGCTGATTCTGCCCTTCGGGAAACCTGCGAACAGGCAGACAGTGCCGCCCTTCTTTGCAAGGCCGAGGATCTGGTTAACCAGAGCGTTAACGCCGATTGCCATAACGATGCGGTCTACGCCTTCGCCGTTTGTCTCTTCCATAACAACCTTTGCAAGATCTTCATTAGCGGAGTCGATAACCCTTGCAGCGCCAAGCTTCTTAGCAAGTTCTCTCTTGCCTGCATCCAGCTCGCTGACGATAACTTTCTTAGCGCCTGCGATCAGGGACAGTTCAAGGTGCATCAGACCGATCGGGCCTGCACCGATGATCAGAACTGTATCATTGAAGCCTGTGCCTGTGTTCTTCAGACCTCTGATGCAGCAAGCCAGCGGCTCGATCAGAGCGCCTGCTTCAAAGCTGACATCATCCGGAAGCTTTACAACGTTGCCGCTTGTAATGCAGATTTCCGGAACAAGTACATATTCCTCAAAACCGCCGTTGAACTCATAGCCGATAGCCTTACGATCCATGCAGGCATTCTCTCTGCCGGAAAGGCATGCCGGGCAGTGTCCGCAGGGGATAACGTTTGCGATAGCAACTCTCTCGCCTGCTGCATAGCCGCTGACGTTCTTGCCAACCTGCTCGATAACGCCGCAGATTTCATGTCCGACAACTGAATCCGGACGAACGCCCTTTGTCTTTGCTCCTGTGAAGATTCTCTTGTCTGTTCCGCAAAGAGCAGCAGCTTCCATCTTCAGAAGGATTTCATTATCACCGCAGACCGGCTTATCAATCTGCATGACCTCGAAATTGTCCGGATAGTTATTGGGTCCATGTAAAACGACCGCTTTCATTTTTTCCATGAGTTCTTCCTTTCGTCAGTACACTCCGTCTTGAAATTAAATTTTCTGTTTTGTCCTGTTATTTTAAGCAACTCTGAAATTTAATTTCTATTTGTTTCATGCTTATTGTAGTATGCTTGAAAATAAATTTCAAGCATTATCTTCTTTTCGGCATTGTATCCCAATTTATGCAAACTTTTTATGCAAAATGTACATTTCATTTTGCCCTCTACTGCCCCGCTGATCTATCAGAAGTTCTATTTCTGAAATTTTATTTCAGAACCTTTGGTATCTATCGGTGAGCATCAAAAAAAGAAAGCGCTGAAATTCGATCGTTTCAGCGCTTTCTTTCTATAATTTTCTGTCTTTTAAAACTTTATTGACGTTGTTTTATATCTTATTCTCCAGAGTCGCTTCTCTTGTCAGATGAATCGCATTGTACGAGCGGTCATAATTTTCAATTGCCAGCTTGCTGACGAGCACATCTATAATTGCCAGCTGTGCGATTCTGGTGCTGACCGATTCCGACTGGAATAACGTCTCATCGTAGGAAGCATACAGGATTGCATCCACAATCTTTGCCAGCTGCGATTTTCCCTGACTGATGATGCCGACACAGAATGCGCCGCTGTTTTTCGCACTGCGCATGCAGTCAATAACATGATAGTTATTTCCGGAAAACGAGATACAGAGCGCCACATCGTCCTTTGTAAGGAGTGCCGCTGTCATCTGCTGCATATCCGCATCCACATGGCAGACTGTTTCCACACCGATCTTCAGAAATTTATGTTGTGCATCAGCGGCAACAATATAGCTTCCGCCCGTTCCGAAGATGGCGACACGTCTCGCCTTATTAATCTTATCCACAATCAGATCTACGGTTTCCGTTTCAAGTCCGGCAAGCGTGCGGTTCAGCACATTAATTTCTGATGCAAAGATCTTTCTGCAGATCGTCTCCGTGTCATCTTCCTGTTCCAGAATCGGGTTCAGCTGCTTTGAGCGCGGCAGCAGATCACGCGCTGCATCCATCTTGAAATCCTGAAAGCCCTTATATCCGACACTGCGTGCAAAGCGAACCACTGAAGCATCTGAAACCTCAGCATTTT
>JAUNAG010000006.1:35108-38633 GCA_030527685.1 Lachnospiraceae bacterium
TCGGAAACATTATACTGAAGCACCTCATCATAATGGTTCAGCACATAAACGGCAATTTTCTTTTCTGTACTTGTCAGAAGGGGCATCTTTGCTTCAATTTTTTCTTTGCAGTTTCCACCAACCATGGCTTTCGCTCCTCCGTATTTTGTTCACGAAATATTCATATATATTAAGTATAGAGGCTTTCTACATACGGGTCAAGAAAGAAGCCTTCTTCTCTTGTCTTTTTCGTCGTACATCCACTATACTAATGGCGTTGCTGCATAAAACTGCGGTATTATGATCTTGTTTTTGCCATACCGGCACAATTCATCACACTGTTCAGAAAGGCATTCCATGGAACTAAGTCTGTTATTAATGAGTAAGCTCTTCTCCATGACATTATGGAGCATCGTCGGATTCGTTCTTGTTAAAATCGGCATTCTGCGCGCTTCGGACAGCGGTGTTCTTTCAAAACTGACGCTCTACGCACTGGTCCCTTCCATGCTGCTCCGCATCTTCCAGATTGAGCTGACACCGGAGAGACTTCGCGGACTGGGTGCTTCCATGCTCTTTGCAGTCATCGTGCATCTGATCTGGATCGGCGGCACGTATCTTCTTGCAAAACCGCTGAAGCTGACAATCGTCGACCGCGCCACACTGATCTATACGAACTGCGGCAATCTTCTTCTTCCGCTGATCACCATGATCCTGGACGATGAACATGCCTTCTACGCCATCGGCTTCATGAGCGTCTTCAACGTCCTGATCTGGCTTCACGGTGTTCCGCTGATCCGCGGCGACCAGAAACCGGAATTCCTGAAAGGTCTGCTGAATCCCAATGTCATCGCACTGACAATCAGCTTCGTACTGGCTCTCAGCGGTTTCCGCTTCCCCGGTATCATCGATACCTCTCTGAAGGGTCTTGCGGACATGGTCGGCCCCTGCTCCATGCTTGTCATCGGTATGGTCATTGCCAACGCAAGCCTGAAGGATGTCTTTACTTCCAGAAAGACCTACCTGATTACCTTCGGACGTCTGATTGTACTTCCGGTTCTGACCATGCTGCTTCTGTGGGCATCCCGCATCGTCGCGCTCAGACCGGAGTTCAGAGAAGTTTTCCTGATTTCAATGCTTGCAGTCAGCGCACCGCCCGCTGCCATGGTCTCCCAGCTCGCTGCTATCTATGATAAGGATGCCGAAAGCGCCGGCCTCTATAACATCATGGGGGTTCTGTTCTGTATCATCACTATTCCGATGATGATTGCACTGTACCAGTTCATGTTCTGATACGATATCGAGAATAAGCCTTTTAACACCATATATACCGACATAAACAGCACCGTCCCGGCAAAGCCATATCTGGTTTCGCCGGGACGGTGCTTTATTTCTTTTTATCGTTTTATTTCTGTCAGATCTGTGTGACCGGATTATCCAGAATCTGCATGAATTCGTCGCCTGTAATTGTCTCATGCTCGTAGAGATACTTGGCAAGCTCATGCAGCTTGATTTCATTATCCTTCAGGATCTGATAAGCCTTATCGTGCTGCTGCTTCACAAGTGCAACCACAATGTCATCGATCTTTCTGGCTGTCTCCGGTGCGCATGCAAGGGAGCTGTCGCCGCCCAGATACATATTGGTCTGAGTCTCAAGTGCAATCATACCGAATTCCGGATCCATACCGTAGCGGGTAACCATCGCACGTGCCAGCTTTGTGGCCTGCTCAATATCATTGGAGGCACCTGTTGTAATCGAATGGAAGATCAGCTCTTCGGCACATCTTCCTCCGGTAAATGTTGCGATCTTCTCCAGGATCTCCTCTTTTGACAGCAGGTACTTGTCTCCTTCATCAACCTGCAGTGTATAGCCGAGCGCGCCGGATGTACGCGGGATGATGGTAATCTTCTGGACCGGAGCGGAATTGCTCTGCTTTGCCGCAACCAGTGCATGACCGATCTCGTGGTAGGCAACTACCAGCTTTTCCTTTTCGGAAAGAACGCGGGTCTTCTTCTGATAACCTGCGATGACAACTTCGATACTCTCCTGCAGGTCTTCCTGTGTCACAAAACGTCTGCCTTCGCGGACTGCACGAAGTGCTGCTTCGTTGACAATATTGGCAAGTTCTGCACCGGAGGCGCCTGCAGCCGTCTTGGCAATCGGCTCAAAGTTGACATTGTCGGCAAGCTTGACCTTCTTTGCATGAACCTTCAGGATATCAATACGGCCCTGCAGATCCGGAAGTTCAACCGGGATTCTTCTGTCGAAACGGCCCGGGCGAAGAAGTGCCGGATCAAGTACATCCGGGCGGTTTGTTGCCGCCAGAATAATGACACCCTTTGATCCGTCGAAGCCGTCCATCTCGGTCAGAAGCTGGTTCAGAGTCTGCTCACGCTCATCATTGGTGGAAATCGCACCGCCGTCACGCTTCTTTCCGATTGTATCAATCTCGTCGATGAAGACGATGCAGGGTGCATTTTTCTCTGCTTCCTTAAAGAGATCGCGGACCTTGGAAGCACCCATGCCGACAAACATCTCAACGAATTCAGAACCGGCAATAGAGAAGAACGGTACATTGGCTTCACCGGCAACTGCCTTGGCAAGAAGTGTCTTGCCTGTTCCGGGAGGTCCGACGAGGAGTGCGCCCTTCGGGCACTCGGCACCGATATCCGCATATTTCTGCGGCTCATGCAGATAATAGACAAGCTCCTGCAGAAGCTGCTTGGCTTCCTCTTCACCTGCTACATCATGGAACTTGATGCTTGTTGTGGACGGCACATACACCTTCGCATTGCTCTTACCGAAGGAAAGCATCGGATTGCCGCCTCCGAAGCTGTCACCCATTCTGGAGATCAGCTTTCTGGAAATATACATGCCGATCAGATAGAACACGACAAGCGGGAGCACCCAGCCGAAGATCAGTGTCTCGAGCGGACTCGTTTTGTTGATCACCTTCGTAAACTTCGCACCGGAGTTTTTCAGCTCCTGTACCAGATCCGGGTCACCGACATCCGCTGTCTTGTAGTATCTTGCCGGCTCTGATGAATCGGCGAAGTAAATATAATCGGTCTGAATTTCAGCGGCCGAAATCTGCTTCTCGCTTACCATCTCCAGGAAGGTACTGTAATCCACCTCCGAGATATTTCTGGACTTGAATGCAGGAATAATAACTGCATTCAGCAGCAGCATCACAACTGCCACAATAATAACGTAAATATAGATCGGTTTACGATCCGGTTTTTTTGCACTTCCCATCGTTATCCTTCCTTCCCCTTTTGATTTATCGATTTCTTACGGATATCACGTTCCGGATTGTGCAAATCGATAAACATGACTATAAATCATCGCACAGGAATGTCAAGGCATCCGGAATTGAGTTTAGAAAAGTTTTATTCTTACATTCCGTTTTCTTAAAAAAGCGGAAGCAGACGGCATTTTCAACCGTTTTCCGCTTCCGCTTTCATCACGTTTTTTGCATATTATTCAAGAATATCTGTATTGTCGATGTCGCCGCCCTCATCGACAACGTCCGCATCGTCATCATCGTC
>JAUNAG010000193.1:0-927 GCA_030527685.1 Lachnospiraceae bacterium
GCCTTCGGTTCGTTCTTCACAACCGAAATCCAGATCTTCATCTATTCTCTTTACTGTATATATCATAATTACTCCGCTCTCATCTCATCGATCCGTTGCAGAATATCTTCCAGCAATTTCTTTGGATCATCCGTCTGTTTTCTAAGTCCGGATGCTGCCGCATGTCCTCCACCACCAAATGGTTTCAGCAGTTCATTTACATTGACCCATTTACCATCGGAACGGAACGAGCATCTCCAGGTTCCAGGAACTTCTTCATACATGGTAAAGCCAAGCTGCATATCTTCACAATCCCGCAAGAATCCGCTGATTGGATGAATATCCTCATATTCGATTCCCAGTTCTTCTGCCTGTTTCCGATCAATAAACAGATACGATACCTTTCCATCGATTGCTCTGATTGCCAGACTAAGCAGAGTTGATCGTTTCTGCAGTACTTCCAGTGTCGTATTCTGCATCGTCTTCATGATGTATTTATGAACAACTCCCAGCTGTAGGAGCTTATGGGCAGCATCCATCGTACTTTCCTGAGCACGAACAAATCCACCGGTATCATGCAGGATACCAAGATAGAAATAATCCGGTGCTGTCGGATGGATCTCTTTGCTTCTACAGATCTCACTATCCAACGCACACCATCTTTCCCAATCTAAAGCATGGAAAATATTTTCCGCACAGGCTTCTGAAATATGCGTGTAATTCACATCCCCATATCCTTCATTGGATGCATGATGATCCATGACGATCGATGCTACAGCTTTTTCATATAATTCCAGTCCGATCATACGCTCTTTCGTTGCTGTATCACAGACAATAACTCCATAACGTTCCGCATCAGGAAGTACATATGGATCAAACATCGTATCATCTGCCACCAATTTCTTTGGTCCCTTATCCAGAGTAGATGCCAGATACGGCAGAACTCTG
>JAUNAG010000193.1:937-2087 GCA_030527685.1 Lachnospiraceae bacterium
GTCAGTCCCATCACAGATCCAGCTGCATCTCCATCTGGATTCATGTGTGCCAAAATAATAACTGTATCAAGGTCATGAGACTGCATCATAGTTTCAAAACATTTGTTAAAATTAAATTTCATTTATATCCATCGCCTTCCGAATTAACTTCTCAAAAGATTCTTCAAATCTCTGATCATCCTCTGCAGTCCTCTTCGCAGGCCCTTTCAAGTGATTCTTTTTTGAACTTCTCCGTACTTTCTTAGCAATATGCCGCTGCATCAGAAGTTCATCTATATTTTCATTCGTGTACCAGCGTCCGGATTGATGAATGCCATACGCACCTTTTCCAAGAATCATTGCTGCTACGCCATAGTCTTGTGTAACACAGATATCACCTTTTTTGATCAGTGACACCAGTTTAAAATCCACTGCATCTGCTCCTGCCCCGACAATGATCACTTCACTGTAGGCAGAACTCATCACATGATTCGTATCGCAAAGCAAAGTGCATGGTACATCATACTTTTTTGCCAGGTGTTCCACAATCGAAACTACCGGGCATGCATCTGCATCAACAAAAATCTGCATATTCTTTCTTCTTATCTTCCTATCACGTATCTGTCAGCGTGCACGGGTTACATACGCCGGATATTTTCCCTTTTCTCTTGCAAGGCGAATCACCTTTGCCATTCCCTGCTTAACATCCGCTTCCGTAAGCTCCATATTCTTTGGTAATATCAGAATTTCTGATGCATCAATGTCTACTTTATCAATCCGAAAGTAACCGTCAACTGGATGACTTTCTCCATCATGAAAGAAATAGAATGCCTCTGCTTCGCTTTCTTTTTCTAAATCCATACATATCAACATTTTCTTTGCTCCTGACTCAAGATATCCACTATTAAGAACATAATCTAATTCCTCTATCGTTAATTCAGCAAACGGATTGGGTGCCGCATCATACTCAGTTCCATAAATATGTGGTTTGTAATCCTCTGGTCTGAAGCTAAGTTTCTGACATATCTCTTCGTACCGTAAATCTAACATGTTATTTCAAACCCTCTCCATATGGTGCTTTCTCTTCCGCTACCATCTGCCCTATAGCAGTATGATCACCAAACTCCGGATAATAAACTGTCGCTGGTTTCTTTGCTTTGATCTTCCCTGC
>JAUNAG010000194.1 GCA_030527685.1 Lachnospiraceae bacterium
AGAAGGGAACAGTGACGATTCCGATGAACTGCAGTTCCGAGGAAGCACTGAATCTCGCAAAGGCAGATCCGAAGGTTGCGGCTTCTATTGAAGGAAAGAAGCTTGTGAAGGAAATCTATGTTCCGAACAAGATCATTAACTTCGTTGCAAAATAAGCTGTTAAGCGGAAAATAAAAACAAAAGAAAGAGCACAGATTTCGTTTCCGAAATCTGTGCTCTTATTTTAGGTGCGCGGGCGGCGCACGTTTTATTTTTGCTGCGAGGACTGCCGTATTCCGAATTGAAGTTCCTCGACTGATCGTTAATCCCGAATATAATTGAACATGGTTCTGTGATGGGTCTCAGGTACCGGAACCGCATCCTTTGCGTAATGAAGAGTTTTCACCATCCATGCCATGTTGCGTCCGAGCTTGGCAGCAACCTCCATTCCTTCAATATCCTTCTGACACTCTCCGGGATCCGCACCGTGGACAGCGCCCCAGTAATCAGAGGTGACGATCACCATCTCAAAGGCGTCCATGATGCTCAGCAGCTCATGATAGGTGCTGTGTCCTCCGCTTCTTCTCAGAGTGCAGAGTGCGGCGCCCACCTTATGGTGAAACTGGTTTTCTCCGCAGCCGGCTGCCAGAGCAAGTCGATCCAGCACACATTTCATACCGCCTGCAATACCGCCGTGATAGACCGGGCTGGTCAGCAGAATCCCGTCTGCTTCAATACATGCACGGATGATGTCATTTACCATATCATCCTTCTGGATACACTGCAAATCACCGTTTTCCAGACATTTGTAACAGGCAAGACATGGATGAACCTTCGGTCCGGGCTGGAATACTTCAAATTCCACACCTGCTGCCTCTACCTCTTTTCGTACCACCTCCAGTACTTGGGAGAGATTACCGTCTTTTCTGGGACTTCCGTTAATTGCAACAATTTTCATAGCACACCTCCTTTGTTGATCAGCCGGAAAATACAGCATTTTTGAACCTGTGATCTGTTGATGGATATTTTTTCACTGCTTTCCATACAACGTTCATACAATGATAGTACCATTGTAATATCATCATGAACAGGGGAAACAGGACATCTAATAACAGAATTCGGACCAACAGTATCCGGCAGAGATATCTTACGGTGTTTCGGAATATCAGGAAAAGCGGACAAGCACGTCCCCGTTAGTCGGAATATCAATAAAAATTTCCGGCTCCGGTAAAGGGATCATCTAGTCTGTCATCCGAAGACCACGAAATGCTCTCATGATACTCGATTTCATTCAGTTGCAAATAAGTATTCTTTAGAGAAGCAACCAGAAGCGCGGACTGTTCCTCACTCAGCTGATAGACAGGCTCTCCGCTGTATACTGCTATTGAATCATCATAGATGGTGAGGATACCTAAGTTTGTCATTTCGGCAAGAGATGAGTAATCCGAAATCGCACATCCGTAAAGAGAAAGATAATGCAGATCAGAAAGACTCGTCAGGCAGGAGGGATCCGAGAAATCGGAATCCCAGATCACCAGAGTTTCAAGATTCGTAAGATTCGATAGTGCCTCTTCATTGATAAAATCCGTATCCTGAAAATTCACGCACTTAAGAGAGCTGATACCGGCAAGGAATGCAGGATCAAAGGAGCGAAAGCCGTTGATCTCCAGCGTTTCCAAGTAATGCAGCGACTGTAGTGCCTCAAGCCCGGAATAAGTAATATCCTCATCGAGAGCATAGTATTTTCCGAAGGACAGCCAGGTAAGATGAGGGAAGCTGCCGATATCGGAAAGATCATGAATAGAAGTATAAGAAATATCCAATGCCTCCAGGTCCCGGAGACCGGAGATAAGAGAGAGATCCGAAAGATTGCTGCGGGATAAATTCAATTTCTTAAGTGCAGGTAATTCCGAAAGTGTGGCGTAATCGGTACATTCAATTCCGTACAGCTCTAAAGTTTCCAGATGCTTCAGAGTTTTAAGAGGCGTGATATCCCCATTCTGAATCATAAAAAGATGAAGTTCTGTCAGCTTCTCAAAAGAAGAGAGAAAGGAGCTTCCTGTATAGTTTAAAACGTGGATGTTGAAAACAAAAAAAGATAC
>JAUNAG010000087.1 GCA_030527685.1 Lachnospiraceae bacterium
TCTGGATCAGAAAACTTAGAAGCAGAAAGTTCAGACGCAGGGCAGGCGTCTGCTGCCTGTGAAAACTTTTGCGTCAGGCGGCTTTCACGGTCTGCGAGATATTTCTGCACATTCCGGAACTGTTCCTCCCAGCGATGATCGAGAAGCTCGGTTTCGGAAAGACGTTTCATGAGAAGCGGATCCTGTGCCGGATCCAGAGCATTTCGTGTGTCAGATAAAGACAACGATGAAGTCGGGAATTCCGAGAGGATGCTTCTGACCTTCAGATAGTCTGTGCCGTGTTCTGTGCAGAGCTCCGTGATTGTTTCAAGCAGTGATGAACGTTCATCGAGCAGCTGCATGAGACGGTTATATGTCTCATCATCGATTTCATCACCCGGTTCATCGTCTTCATAGAGAGCATAGCGGACAGGTCCTTCTTCGGAAAAGAACAGGCGGCCGAGCTCCATACAGGAAAGACTCATATCGACCTGTTCATAATCGCCGATCTGATGATAGTACCGCGGATATTCTGTGCAGACCTGGCTAATGGCATCCTCACCGAGGTGCAGGATGATCTCACAGAGATTGCACTGATTCAGAAACGGACAGCGTCCGTTTTGATCCGGAAGGAAGAGAGCACCGTCATCCGTCACCTTCATTTCGTCGCGCAGCAGTTCTCCGAATTCGCCCGGAATTTCTTCGTAGTATTCTTCTGTATAGGGATCGATATCGACTTCCCAGCCCCTGCAGCAGGTGTCCGGACAGCGATCTGCGATGCATTGAAACTGTTCACAGTATTCGGGAATTTCTCTCAGCATAAGCAGTGCAGTAAGCCTCCTTAAAAGATCAGTATCTGATTATTTCGACTGTCTGAATATCCGCATTTTTCGCGCGGCCGGAATGGCCTGCGAGACATCCGGTCAGACGGATCGCACCGGTTCCGTCCTCCAGACGATATTCTTCTGAAACAGGTTTGCCGGGGCTCTTTTTCAGCATTTGCATAAAATCCTGTACGATCGGCCCGGAGATGACGCCTGCGGCACGGCTTCCCTCCTGAAGACCGAATTTCTGAATCATCTGTGCATGAATCTGCATCTTTGCTTCTACTTCATTCATATATTGGCTCCTCTATCTCAATATAGCTGATTATATATCAGAAAGCAGATATCTTTGTCCGATTATTTATGTTTCTGAATTCCGCACTGCAAGATCCATCAGCTTCAGCGTTGTCAGGCAGGATTTTTCTACTGCGACCATGGGCATAAATTCACAGCGGGAATGGAAATTGTGTGCTCCGGTGAAGTAGTTTGGAGTCAGAATTCCTTTGGTGGAAATATAGGATCCGTCTGTACCGCCGCGCATAGCGATGGTCTTCGGTTCAATCTCCAGTTCCTCCAGTGCCCGGTAGATGGCATCGATGCACTGCCTGTTATCATCACGCACGGCATCGTAGATATTGCCGTAGACATCGGTGATCTCCAGAGACATCTCTGCTTTTGGATGCTTCAGTTTGATCATCTCCAACGCTGACCGGAGCAGATCTTTTTTGTGCTGATAACCTTCCCTGCTGTGGTCACGAATATTCATGGAAACCGTACAGTTCAGTACATCGGACCGGATACCGGTGACCCAGATATAGCCTTCTTTGTTCTCTGTGTGCTCCGGTGTCTCTGCACGATCCAGAAGGTTAATGAAGTCCACGGCAGCCATGATCGGATTCACCAGATTGTTTTTGGAGGACATGGGATGTGCCGTCACACCGCGAATATGTAATGTCACGCTGCCGGCGTTGAAGGTCTCATATACGACTTCTCCAAGTGCGCAGCAATCGATTGTATAGGCGAAATCCACCGGGAACTTATCATAATTCATGGCTTTGGCACCGCGTAAACCGACTTCCTCATCGGGACCGAAAGCATAGTAGATGGTTCCGTGGGGGATTTCAGGATGTGCCTTCAGAACTTCCAGAGCAGTCATCATGTTTGCTATGGCTGCTTTATTGTCAGCTCCCAGTACAGAGGTTCCGTCACTGACGATGATATCTTCTCCGATGTGTTCAAGAAGTTCCGGGTGCTCGGATACGGTTATATAGATCTGCTTTTCCTCATTCTGGCAGATATCACCGCCCTGATAATTCTTGATGATCCGGGGATGAACTTCCGGAGACATGGCCACATCCACTGTATCCAGATGCGCCATCCAGCCTACTGCGGGTACCGGCGCATGTCCTTCCGGCAGTCTGGCCGGAAGGTGTCCGGTTACAACGCAGTGCTCGCTGATTTCCACATCCTCCATACCCAGCTCCTGCATTTCCTTCATGAGAAGTCTGGCGAGAGTCCATTGGCCCGGCGTGCTCGGGACTTCCTGCACATCGGCCCTGCTCTGGGTCTCAATGGCGGCGTATCTCAAAAACTTTTCTGTCAGTAATTCCTGTATATTCATGTCTTTAAACATTAAGCCTATATTCTCCTGACTGCAATTTTGAATATCTGATGAAGCCACCGGCCGAAACTTTGAGTGAACAGTTCTGTAGCTGCCGGCTTTATCATAAGTAATGTTATTTTAGCGCATGCCCGCAGGTACTGCAAAGGTATGAAAAAGTAAAGCGATTTGAAGTTTACGATTTATAAGGAAGAGGAGTATATTTGGAATACTGAGGTTAAAAACGATAAGGAGAGTAACACCGAATGAAAGAACTATGGGAATTATACGCTGCATTTTTTCGGATCGGTGGCCTGACTTTTGGCGGCGGGCTTACCATGCTTCCGATGTTGAAACATGAAATTGTAGAAAAAAAGCACTGGGCAGAAGAAGAGGAACTGCTGGATTATTATGCGGTAGGGCAGTGTACGCCGGGTATTATCGCAGTGAATGTGGCCACATTTATCGGCTATAAAAGAAAGGGCGTTATAGGAGGCATTTTTTCCACGCTCGGTATGATCAGCCCCTCGCTGCTCATTGTTTCTGCACTTGCACTGGTTCTGGAGCAGTTTCTTGCCAATAGTACTATCGCCCATGCGGTTGGCGGTATTAAAGTGATCGTCTGTGCGCTGATGCTGAATACAGTGGTCACCATGGCAAAAAAGACTATCAAAGATAAATTGACGGCTGCTGTATGTGTACTTTCTGTTCTTCTGGTGGTATTTACACCGATCCCTAAGGTACTGATCGTCATTCTGGCAGGAACAGCCGGCGTTATATTATACCGGAAAGGCAGGGTGCAGGTATGAACGTATATATACAGCTTTTTATTGAATTTTTTCAGATCGGTCTGTTTGCAGTGGGCGGAGGACCTGCCACAATTCCGTTCCTGATGGATCTGACCAACCGTCACGACTGGTTTACGAAAGCGGATGTGGCTAACATGCTGGCAGTCAGTGAAAGCACACCCGGTCCCATCGGCATCAACATGGCCACCTATGCCGGCTACAACGCCGCCGGTTTTATCGGAGGCATTACGGCAACTCTTTCACTGGTCCTGCCCAGTATCATAGTGATTGTGATTATTGCCCGGATCCTGAAAAAATTCAGCCGAAATAAAAACGTACAGGCTGCATTTTTTCTGATCCGTCCGGCTGTGACAGGCCTGATCGCCATGGCGGTGTATGAGATCTTCAATACGGCGATGTTCACCGATGCAGACGGGAAATTTCAGTTCCCGGTGACCCTGATGCTGATTTGCGCAGGTTTCTATATTTTAATGACGCGCGGAAGGCTGAAAAAACTGCATCCGTTCTTCTGGATCCTCTGCGGAGCCCTGATGGGTATCGTTCTGAAACTATAATGCAGTCGAAGAGCCGCGGGGAACATCTGGGGCATAAGAGGTGGAAAATATGAAGATTCTGCTTATTTATCTTGTAACTGTCAATATCATGGCCGTGCTTATCTACGGGCTAGATAAGGCGAAGGCAAAAATGCACAGATGGAGAATTCCGGAGAAGGTGCTGTTTGCGATTGCATTTGCAGGAGGAGCTCTGGGAGCACTGCTTGCAATGTATCTGTTCCGTCATAAGGTGCGCAAAAAGTATTTTAAGATTGGAATTCCGTTGATTCTGATCCTTCAGGTTGTCATTGTCGTGGCAGCATATTCAAAAGGGCTGCTGTAGAACGGCTCCTTTTCTCTTCAGGAATGTCGAAATATGCACTACCTGCAAAGTGAATAAAGGTTTAGTTATAAAGCAAGGTATGAAGAAGTAAAAGGGGACTGCACTTTTCAGTGCAGTCCCCTTCGTGTTTATTCCATTTCGATTGTTGCCGGCGGCTTACTCGTAATATCATAGAATACGCGGTTGACGTGTTCTACCTCATTGATAATTCTGGTCATTACCGTCTTCAGTACATCATACGGAATCTCTGTGACATCAGCTGTCATGAAGTCAACAGTGTTGACGGAGCGGAGAGCAATGGCGTAATCATAAGTACGCTCATCACCCATGACGCCTACGGAACGCATATTGGTCAGGGCAGCGTAGTACTGGCTTGCCTCCTTGTTGATGCCGGCGCGTTCCATCTCCTCGCGGAAGATCGCATCTGCTTCCTGTACCATGTGTACCTTCTCGGCAGTGATATCACCGATGATACGGATGCCGAGACCCGGGCCCGGGAAGGGCTGACGCATGATCAGCTTTTCCGGAATGCCGAGATGCAGACCGAGTGCACGTACTTCATCCTTGAAGAGGTCACGAAGCGGCTCGATGATTTCCTTGAAATCAACATAATCCGGAAGGCCTCCGACATTGTGGTGAGACTTGATGGTGACAGATTCACCGCCAAGACCGGATTCAACAACGTCCGGATAGATGGTGCCCTGTACAAGATAGTCTACACGACCGATCTTCTTGGCTTCCTCTTCGAAGACACGGATGAATTCCTCACCGATAATCTTGCGCTTGCGCTCCGGCTCATCCACACCGGCAAGCTTGATATAGAAGCGTTCCTGTGCATTGACGCGGATGAAGTTCAGATCGTAGATGCCGTTGTCACCGAAGACACCTTCGACAAGATCGCCTTCATTCTTGCGGAGCAGACCGTGATCAACGAATACGCAGGTCAGATTCTTGCCGACAGCTTTGGAAAGAAGAACAGCAGCAACAGAAGAATCAACACCGCCGGACAGAGCGCAGAGGACCTTGCCGTCGCCGATCTTGTTCTTCAGAGCGGCGATTGTGCGGTCTGCGAAATCGTCCATGCGCCAGTCTCCGCTGCAGCCGCAGACATCCAGTACAAAGTGCTGCAGCATCTCAAAGCCGTGCTCTGTGTGCAGAACTTCCGGATGGAACTGGATTGCATAGAGCTGCTTTGCCGGGTTTTCGGCAGAAGCAACCGGGCAGTTGCGTGTATGAGCAGTGATCTCAAAGCCTTCAGCTGCACGTGCGATATAATCGTTGTGGCTCATCCAGCAGACTGTAGGAGAATCAATGCCGGTATAAAGCGGAGAGGAGGGCTTGTCGATGAGGACTTCCGTCTTTCCGTATTCTCTTTCAGGTGCGCGTGTAACTTCGCCGCCCAGTACCTGCATCATCAGCTGTGCGCCGTAGCATAAGCCGAGAACAGGGACGCCGAGTTCAAACAGTTCCGGAGAGCAGGTGGCAGCTCCCTCGGCATAGACGCTGTCGGGACCGCCGGTGAGGATGATTCCCTTCGGATTCATCTGACGGATCTGCTCGATCGGTGTTCTGTAAGAATAAATCTCACAGTAGACGTGACACTCGCGGACACGTCTTGCGACGAGCTGGTTGTACTGGCCGCCGAAATCGATGACCAGCAGTTTTTCATGGGTGAAATCTGACATGACAATACCTCCTGAAGACGTCAGCATCTTTTAAAGCATGTTTCCAGAAAATGCATGACACGATCGTCATCTTCTGCTCGCTGAAGATGATTCTCGCCAAGCTTTACAGGTTTATTTGTGCCGTGATAATCGGAGCCTGCCGTTGCCAGCAGATCGTATCGCGCACACAGCCGCTGCATGAGAGCGGTCTCCTTCACACCGTAACGGGAGTAGTAGCACTCTATTCCCATCAGTCCGAGCTTTACAAGAGATGCGACACGTGCATCCATCTCGTCTGCCTCCACATACTGCCGTCCGTCGCCGTAGACGCCGTGGGCAAGAACAGGAATACCGCCGGCATCAAGAATAGCGCCGATGGCTTCCCCGGGAGTGACCCGCTCAAACTTTCCGTGATAAGGATCAACATATTTCCGGATCGCCTCCGAGAGATTGGAAGCATATCCGTGACTGACAATCAGATTGCCGACATGCGGTTTTCCCGGATTCGGGAGAGCCTGCAGTGCGGCCAGCTCTTCTTCGGGGAAGGAGAGTCCGTATCGCTCTTTCAGAAAAGCGATTCTGCCGCGGGTCTTTTTCACCCGGATGGCATGCGTCTTTTCTGTCAGATGACGAAGCGACGGTGCATCTGACCGGTAGGCAAAGCCCAGAATATGATAGCGGCCGAGGTCATCCCTGGCGGAAAGTTCCACTCCGGGAATGAAACGCGGATCTCCCGGCTGCAGACGATGCTGGATCTTTTCACTTGCGCGGATGGAATCGTGATCCGTGACGGAGAAGACATCGATCGGCATTTCCCTCAGTTTACCCAGAAGCTGAGAGGGAGAGTCCGTGCCGTCTGATATAGTTGTATGAATATGTAAATCAATTTTCATGAGCCTGTCCTGTTTGAGATGTTTTAAAAACGGAAATATTATATAGCACGAGTATGAATTGCGCATTATTTTTTTTGACAATTTCAAACCGGACAGAATTTCCTGACATAAAAAATCGGAACTGCCGCAGCAGTTCCGATGAATACACGTTGTAAAAGAATTAAATCAGTCCGGTGATCAGGATAAAGAGGATCATCAGCGGCAGAATGAAGCGGAAATACGGAAGGAGCCTGCGGGAGATGCGAAGTCCCTTTCCTGTATTGGCCTCTGAAAGATAGTTGTCAAAGCCCCAGCCGAGATCAGTGGTGCAGAACCATAAGTAGATCAGAGATCCGATCGGCAGAAGCAGGTTGCTGACGATGAAATCTTCTGATGTGAGGACATCGCCGCCGCGGATCAGGTGCAGATCCTGCCAGATATTGTAGCCGAATACGCAGGGCAGGCTGAGCAGGATCATGCCGATGATGCAGAACGGCACCGCTTTTTTTCGTTCCACTCCGAAGGCATCGCTGCCGGTTGCAATGAAATTCTCAAATACAGCCGTGACAGTTGAAAGGCTTGCGAAGGACATAAAGAGGAAGAAAAGACTTCCCCAGATCCGTCCGCCGACCATATTGGCGAAGATCTTCGGCAGTGTCAAAAAGATCAGAGCCGGGCCCTGGTTCGGAGCAACACTATAGCTGAAGCATGCCGGGAAGATGATCAGGCCGGCTGTCAGAGCAACAAAGGTGTCAAGCGCGACGACATGGAGAGACTCCGATAAAAGTGTGCGGTCCTTTGACATATAGGAACCGAAGATCTCCATTGCCGCAACACCGAGGCTTAAGGTGAAGAAAGCCTGGTTCATGGCAGCGGTGATGACTTTTCCGATGCCGACCTCCTTCGCGCGTTCGATGCTTGGAAGCAGGTAGAAGCGGACACCTTCCGATGCTCCGGGGAGCGTCAGGGAGTGAACAGCCAGAAGAACGATCAGGAAGAGAAGAGCCAGCATCATGTACTTCGTGATGCGCTCAACACCCTTCTCAACGCCGCCGCTTACAATCAGGAAGCCGATGACGACAACGATGATCATCCATAAAGCCATCTCCTTCGGATCGGCGAGCATCTGGTCGAAGACCTGGTTGACCGCGTTCTCACCCAGCCCGTCAAAGCGTCCTGTCAGAAACTTGATGAAGTAGCCGAACATCCAGCCGGCGACAGTGGTGTAATACATCATCAGGAGCAGGCAGCCGCAGATGGCGACCCAGCCGTGCAGATGCCATTTTGTTCCGGGCTTTTCAAGTGCCTTGTAGCCGTCAACGGCGCTCTTGCGGCTTGCACGTCCGACAGCGAATTCCATTGTCAGAACAGGCAGCCCCATAATAATGAGAAAGAGCAGATAGAACAGCACAAAGATTGCACCGCCGTTTTCACCGCATTCGTACGGGAATTTCCATACATTTCCGATTCCGATGGCGCAGCCGGCACTTACAAGAAGAAAACCAAGCCGAGAACCAAAGGTTTCTCGTTCATTCATATTGTTGTCCTCCCTTGCTGGTCAATGCAGATAGTATCTATTAACTATAAAGTGTTCTGCGGGCTGACGCAAGGCGGATTGCAGGATTGTGCCGGTAAAAAGATGCATAATAAGATCTGACATATGAAAATGCAGCTGCAGGGAATCTAAGCAATTGACAGGCATAGTCAGGCAGCGTGAAAATGTGAGCAGCAGGACTTGAGTCAAAGATGAAAGAATGCGCAGATAAGACAGGAAAACAACAAAATCTGTCTTAAATAAAAGGACAGAGATACGATAAGAAAAAGAAGCGGGAAGCGGATAGCGATAAGTAAAAAAGCAGGGAGATGAAAGCGGATGTATGTTTTTAATAGAAGACGGGTGGCGGCACTTTTGCTGGCAGCTGTCTGTCTGACAGGACAGACCGGAGCAGTCCGGGCAGAAGAGACGCAGGTCAAAACCGTTTCTGAGACAGAGAATAATATGCGGCCAAAGGAGGCGCAGGAAGAAAACGGTGAAAAGGAGAGAGCGCGAAAGCTTACAGAAGATAATAGTGAGAACGAACAGTCTGCAGCGCTGCAGGAGAAGTCGGCTGCAGAGCTTGTAAAACTATTGCCGGCAGGAAGCCTGCTTCCGATGGAACGCATTTCGGATGAGGAGAGCAGAGCGTGCTTTACGGCAGCAGTCATCGAGCCGCAGGGTGCTGTTTATGAACGGATCTATGAAAAGTCCTATAAGGAGAATGGGAATACACAGCTTTCAGAGCTGCGGTATCTGAAGCTTCCACACTACAATTATGAAGGAAGACTGCAGGTCGGAGAGATGATTGTGCATGAGGAGATCGCAGATACCGTCCTGCAGATCTTTTATGAACTGTATCAGGAACAGTATCAGATCTGCAGCATGTATCTGGTGGATGATTTCTGGACAGGAGATAACGAATCGACAGATACGGCTTCACTTGAGGCGAATAACACGGCCTGCTTCAACGACCGTTCGATTGTCGGAAGCGGCAGTGTCTCCCGCCATGCGCTGGGCAAGGCAATTGATCTCAATCCGCTGGAGAATCCTTATGTGAAAGAGAGAGACGGGGTAAGAACAATTCTCCCGGAAGAGGGAGAAGCTTATCTGGACCGCGAGTCCGGAGCTGAGCACCTGATTACACACCAGGATGCCGCATATCGGATTTTCAGCGCTTACGGATTTGAGTGGGGCGGTGACTGGAGCAGTCTGAAGGACTATCAGCATTTTGAATTCAATCAGTCCTGACAGCCTGCTGAGGTTTTCTGCCCGCTATTACAGAAATGAAAAAAAGCCTCTGCCGAAAACCAGCATACATACGGGTTTCGGCAGAGGTTTTTATAATAGCCGGATCCTGTTTTGCTTACTCTTTTGCCCAGCCGAAGGTGCGGCTGACAGCCTTCTTCCATCCGGCAACCTTCTCCAGTCGCTCTTCTTCCGGAATCTGCGGATCGAAGGTGCGGTCGACAGACCACTGGCGGAGAATCTCCTCCTGACTTTCCCAGAAGCCGGTTGCAAGACCTGCAAGATAAGCTGCTCCGAGCGCTGTTGTTTCCACGCAGGCCGGACGCTGAACGGAGAGACCGGCAATATCAGCCTGTGCCTGCATCAGGAAATTATTCGAGCTGGCACCGCCGTCGACCTTCAGAGATGCCGGATCGATGCCGGAGTCTGCTTTCATAGCCTGGAGAACATCATTGGTCTGGTAGGCCAGAGACTCCAGTGTGGCGCGGATGATGTGGTATTTGTTGACACCGCGGGTAAGTCCAAGGATGGCGCCTCGCGCGTACTGATCCCAGAACGGCGCACCCAGTCCTGTAAAGGCTGGAACAACGTAGCAGCCGTTGGTATCCGGAACTTTTCCGGCCATATATTCCGAATCGGAGGCGGAATCAATCAGATGCATCTCGTCGCGAAGCCACTGAATAGCGGCACCTGCCACGAAGACAGAGCCTTCCAGTGCGTAATTGACTTTGCCGTTCAATCCCCAGGCAATGGTGGTAACAAGCCCGTTTCTGGAGAAGACAGGTGCATTTCCCGTATTCATCAGAAGGAAACAGCCGGTACCGTAGGTATTCTTGGCCTCACCCGGTGTAAAGCAGGTCTGGCCGAAGAGAGCGGACTGCTGATCGCCGGCGGCACCGCCGATCGGAATCGCACCGCCGAAGTAGGAGGGATGTGTCTCGCCGTAGATGCAGCTGGACGGCATGGGTGTCGGCAGCATGCAGGCCGGGATGTTCAGCTCTTCCAGAATTTCTTCATCCCATTGCAGAGTATTGATATTAAAGAGCATTGTGCGGGAAGCATTGGAATAATCCGTTACATGAACGGCCCCCTTAGTCAGCTTCCAGATGAGCCAGGTCTCTACGGTTCCGAATAAGAGTTCCCCCCGCTCGGCACGTTCTCTTGCACCGGGAATCTCATCGAGAATCCACTTCAGCTTGGTAGCAGAGAAATAAGCATCGATCACGAGACCTGTCTTTTTGCGGAAGGTTTCGGTCAGTCCTTTTGCCTTCAGGCTGTCGGCATATTCAGAGGTGCGGCGGCACTGCCAGACGATGGCGGGACAGACCGGCTCACCTGTTTGTTTGTCCCAGACAATGGTGGTTTCACGCTGGTTGGTGATGCCGATGGCGGCAATATCGGACGCGGATGCGCCGGCTTTCGACATGGCCTCAACGGCAACACCGAGCTGTGCCGACCAGATCTCCTTGGCGTCATGTTCTACCCAGCCCGGCTTCGGAAAATACTGTGTGAATTCCTTCTGTGCCCAGCTGACTCTGTTTCCGTGTTCATCAAAAAGGATGCAGCGGTTGCTCGTGGTGCCTGAATCGAGCGCCATGATATATCTGCTCACGATGATTCATCTCCTTGTTTTCTTATTTGGGAAGTGCCTTTTTCAGGCGTTCTTTTATAGTGTAGAAAACGCATTCA
>JAUNAG010000088.1 GCA_030527685.1 Lachnospiraceae bacterium
ATCCTTCAATTGCGAAAGCATCCACAGAGATTATCAATCTCTCGGCAAGACTGAGTCTGCCGAAAGGAACAGAGCATTTTATTACGGACATTCACGGTGAGTATGAGGCCTTGTCACATGTGCTGAAAAACGGATCCGGCGCTGTCCGCAAAAAAGTGACGGAAGTATTCGGAAAGACACTTTCCGAAGCGGATATCCGGGAGCTTTCCACGCTGATTTATTACCCGAAAGAAAAAATAGAACTGGAGTGCAGCAATAAGACAGAAGAGCAGATGAACGACTGGTACAGGATTATGCTGTATCGCCTGATTGCAGTCTGCCGCTACACCTCCAGTAAGTACACCAGACAGAATATGAGAGAACGCCTTCCGGAGGACTTTGCATTTGTCATCGAAGAACTGATCACAGAAAAGGATGACATCGAGGACAAGGAGGCATACTACGAAGAGATTATCAATACAATTATCCGCATCCGCCGTGCCGATGTATTCATAACGGCCCTTGCTGAACTGATTCCGGGGCTCGCCGTTGATCACCTGCACATCCTCGGTGATATCTACGACAGAGGCAGCGGACCGGATGACATCATGGATAAGCTGATGCAGTACCACAGTCTGGATATCCAGTGGGGCAACCACGACATTGTCTGGATGGGTGCTGCGGCCGGTCAGCTCTGCTGTATTGCAAATGTCGTCCGCGTGTCTGCACGTTACGGAAATCTCGATACCCTCGAGGACGGTTACGGCATCAACCTGCTTCCGCTTGCGACCTTCGCTCTGCGCACTTACGGAAATGATCCGTGTGAGCTTTTCCGCACAAAGAACGCAGAGGATCTGTCCGTTGAGGAAAACGGCCTCAACATGCGGATTCACAAGGCGATCTCAGTCATCCAGTTCAAACTGCAGGGACAGCTCGCAAAGAAGAGACCGGAATTCGAGATGGACGACCGCGCCGTGATGGAGGCAATTGACTATCAGAACGGCACGATCGCACTGGACGGAAAGGTCTACCCGCTGCTGGATACAAACTTCCCGACTGTCGATCCGGAGGATCCGAACAGGCTGACAGAGGAGGAAGAGCAGGTGATGCAGCGTCTGCGCTCGGCATTTATGGGATGCGAACGTCTGCAGACTCACGTGCAGTTCCTTCTGAAGAACGGCTCTCTCTATAAGGTTTATAACGGCAACCTGCTTTATCACGGCTGCATGCCGCTGGATGAAAACGGTGATTTCCAGGAAGTCTCCGTATACGGACGCACTCTGAAAGGCCGCGCACTCTATGATCGTCTGGATACACTGGTGAGAAGAGCGTTCTTCTCGACAGATCCGGTTGTCAGGGAGATGGGAAAAGATATCCTCTGGTGGATCTGGTGCTCAAAGTATTCTCCGCTCTTCGGAAAAGACAAGATGGCGACATTTGAGCGCTACTTTATCGCGGAGAAGGAGACACATGAGGAACATAAGAATCCGTACTACGAACTGATGGATGATGAAAAAGTGGTGGATTCCATCCTTGCGGAATTTGGACTGACAGAACCGTTCTGCCATATCATTAACGGTCATGTTCCCGTCAAGAAGGGCAAGTCGCCGGTTCACTGCGGCGGTAAGCTGCTGGTTATCGACGGGGGCTTTTCAAAAGCCTACCAGGGTCAGACCGGAATTGCCGGCTACACACTGATCTATAATTCACACGGCGTTCGCCTTGTGGCGCACAAGCCTTTTACCTCCATGGAGGATGCGATTCAGCAGGGAACGGATATTCTCTCCGACAACGTCATGGTTGCACAGTTCCCGAAGAGAAGACTGATCGCAGATACGGATGCCGGCAAGGAAATTATGGAGAGAATTGCCGAGATCGAAGAGCTGCTCGATGCATACCGGAGCGGTGTGATCAGAGAGAAAAACAGCCGGTAAAAACGGATAAAATCAATAAAACATGAAACGAAAAAGGATGGCTGCTGCGGTGCTTTTTTCTCCGCAGCAGCCTGCTGATGTGTAACGGGAAGCATAAAAGAGATGGATACAGAACTGCTGAAAAAACGCCTCCGTGAGCTTGACCACATGGTTTACCAGAGAGATATTCCGGCGAATACCGGCTTTCTGACACCGGAGGAACAGGATGTCTTTCTGCGCATGCAGAAGGAATTGAAGGGCTGCCGGAACCTTTTGTGGGGCGGCTTTGAAACCGCAGAAAGAAAAGCGGCCTTCTTTCTTCCGTCCTATGCGGACGAAGAAAAGAGCAGTATCCCGCTTTCCTGGCTGAAGATCGAGCCGGTCAATGAGCGCTTTGCCGATGAGCTTACACATCGTGACTATCTCGGTGCACTGATGAGTCTGGGAATCGAACGCGATCGAACCGGCGATATCGTCATCAACGGCAAGACGGCACTGGTGGTCTGCCTTCCGGAGATGGCAGAATATCTCTGCGAAAATCTGACCTCTGTCAGACACACAAAGGTGACCTGCACTGAAACGGAGCTTCCGGAGGCACTGGCGGCACCGACAATTGAGGAAGTGACGGGAAGCGTTGCTTCTCCGAGACTGGATGCCGTTGCCGGGTTTGCATTTCACATGGCAAGAGGCGTGATTCAGGATGCGGTGAAGGCCGGCTATGTCTATGTAAACGGAAGACAGGTGACATCACCGGGGACAGAACTGAAGGAACAGGACCTGGTTTCTGTCAGACACAGAGGAAAATTTATCTATTACGGTGTAATCGGAAAATCGAAAAAGGACAGAGCCATTGTCAGGCTCGGACTTTACCGCTGAGCCGGCTGCACGAAAGAAACAGTCTAATGGGAGTATCATAAAATATGGCTGATAAATTAGCTGCAAAGGAAGTATATGACGAGTCCAGTATCCACGTGCTGGAGGGACTTGAGGCAGTCCGCATGCGTCCGGGCATGTATATCGGAAGTACCTCCCGCAAGGGTCTGAATCATCTGATTTATGAGATCGTAGACAACTCAGTCGATGAGCACCTTGCCGGTTACTGTACACAGATTGATGTGACACTTGAGAAGGATGGCTCCTGTACGGTCTGCGACAACGGCCGAGGAGTTCCGGTCGGTATTCATGAGACCGGTGTTCCGGCGGAGCGTCTTGTTTATACAACCCTTCATGCGGGCGGAAAGTTTGACAACCAGGCCTATAAGACATCGGGCGGTCTGCACGGTGTCGGTTCCTCCGTTGTCAATGCACTTTCAACCGAGATGGATGTTGTGATCAAGCGTGAAGGAGCAATTCATCACGATCACTTTATTCGCGGCAAGGCGGATCTGGAACTGATCGGCGGAAAGCTGCCGGTCCTGGGAAGAACAAAGGAGACCGGTACAACAGTCCGCTTCAAGCCGGACCCGGAGATCTTTGAGGTGACAAGATTCTCCGCTACCGAAGTCAAATCCAGACTTCACGAGACGGCCTATCTGAATCCGAAGCTGACGATTACCTTCCATGATCTCAGAAAAGATCCGGAAGAGCATCTGACATTTGCAGAGCCGGACGGCCTTCAGGGCTTTGTCCGCGATCTGAATAAGAACGAGGAAACGCTGACCGAGCCGATCTTCCTGGAGGGAGAGGATGAGAATATCCATGTGCAGGCAGCATTCCAGTATGTCAATGAATTCCATGAAAATGTCATGGGCTACTGCAACAACATCTATAATGCCGACGGCGGTACACATCTGACAGGTTTCAAGACTGCTTTTACGCAGGTCATGAACAGCTATGCCAGAGAGCTGGGCATTCTGAAGGACAAGGATGCCAACTTTACCGGTCCGGATATCCGAAACGGCATGACGGCAGTTATCTCCATCAAGCATCCGGATCCCCGTTTCGAGGGCCAGACCAAGACAAAGCTTGACAATCCGGACGCAGCCCGCGTCGTGGCCAAGATCATTGCCGAGAAGGCACCGCATTTCTTTGACCGGAATATTGAGGTCCTGAAGACGGTGCTGTCCTGTGCGGAAAAGTCTGCGAAGATCCGAAAGTCTGCGGAAAAGGCAAAGAGCACGCTGCTGACAAAGCAGAAGTTCAGCTTTGACACGAACGGAAAGCTCGCCAACTGCATTTCCAGAGACGCATCAAAGTGCGAACTCTTTATCGTAGAGGGTGATTCCGCGGGCGGCTCTGCCAAGACGGCAAGAGACAGACAGTATCAGGCGATTCTTCCGATCCGCGGAAAGATTCTGAATGTCGAGAAGGCCAGCATCGACAAGGTGCTTGCCAACGCCGAGATCAAGACAATGATTACAGCCTTCGGCTGCGGCTTTTCGGAGGGCTACGGCAACGACTTCGATATTACCAAACTTCGCTATGACAAGATCATCATCATGGCGGATGCGGACGTCGACGGTGCGCATATCGGCACACTGCTGCTGACGCTGTTCTACCGCTATATGCCGGAGCTGATCAACGAGGGCCATGTGTATATCGCCATGCCGCCTCTTTACAAGGTGGAGCCGTCCAGAGGAGAGGGCGAGTATCTCTACGATGACAAGGCTCTGGAACAGTATCGAAAGCAGCATAAGGGCAGCAAGTTCACACTGCAGAGATACAAGGGTCTGGGCGAGATGGACGCGGAGCAGCTCTGGGAGACCACGCTGAATCCGGAGACGAGACGACTCAGACGAATTGAAATTGACAATCCGACATTCTCTTCGGAAATCACGGATGTCCTGATGGGCACAGAGGTTCCGCCGAGAAGAGAATTTATCTACGAGCACGCGGGAGATGCGGAGCTCGATGTATAAGCACGGGCCTTCGGTGCGTTTCTTTTGAAAGGAAGGATTAAGCTATGCCGACAACGGTTGACCGGATTATCCGCACGGATTATTCGGAAATCATGCAGAAAAACTATATTGACTATGCGATGTCTGTCATCGTTTCCAGAGCACTTCCGGATGTAAGAGACGGTCTGAAGCCTGTTCAGAGACGTGTCCTTTACGATATGTGGGAGCTGGGCACCAAATCGGACAGACCTTACAGAAAGTGCGCCAGAATCGTCGGTGATACGATGGGTAAGTATCATCCGCACGGTGACAGCTCGATTTATGATGCGCTTGTTGTGATGTCGCAGGATTTCAAGAAGGGACGTGTCCTGGTAGACGGTCACGGCAACTTCGGTTCTATTGAAGGCGACGGCGCAGCAGCCATGCGTTATACGGAAGCAAGACTGGAGAAGTTCACCGAGGATGTCTTCCTGTCGGACCTTGACCAGAATATCATCGATTTTCTTCCGAACTTCGACGAGACAGAGAAGGAGCCGTCTGTGCTTCCGGCGAGACTGCCGAATATCCTGATTAACGGTTCGGAGGGTATTGCGGTCGGTATGGCTACTTCCATCCCGCCTCACAATATCGGGGAAGTCATTGATGCCGTCATCGCCATGATTCAGGATTCCGAGATTGATGACGACGGACTTCTGCAGTATATCAAGGGTCCTGATTTCCCGGTCGGAGGAATTGTTGTCAATAAGGACGATATTCCGGCGATCTATAAAAAGGGCAGCGGAAAGCTCCGCATCAGAGGAAAGGCCGAAATTGAAAAGGGAAAGGGCGGTCGAAGCAGCATCGTTATTACCGAGATTCCGTACACCATGATCGGTGCCGGCATCGGCAAGTTCATGAGCGATGTGGCTGCCCTTGCAGAGAGCAGACAGGCTCCCGAGATTTCGGATATTTCGAACCAGTCCTCCAAGGAAGGCGTCCGTATCGTCATTGACCTGAAGAAGGGCGCGGATGCGGAACAGATTCTGCAGCTCTTATACAAGAAGACAAGACTGGAGGATACCTTCGGTGTCAACATGCTGGTCGTCTCAAACGGACGTCCGGAGACCATGTCTCTCAGACAGATTGTGGAGGCAGGTGTTGACTTCCAGTTTGAAATTGCGGACCGGAAATACGAAAATCTTCTCGCTTCCGAGATGGAACGGAAAGAGGTACAGGAAGGTCTGATCAAGGCAACAGATGTCATTGATCTGATTATTGAAATCCTGCGCGGTTCGAAAAACAGAAAGATGGCAACAGAATGTCTGGTCTACGGAAAGACGGAAGGAATCAACTTTAAGACAGCGAAGAGCAGAAAGCAGGCCTCCGCACTGATGTTTACAGAGCGTCAGGCCAATGCCATTCTGGATATGCGTCTGGTCAAGCTCATCGGCCTGGAGATTGAGGCTCTGATGAAGGATCATGACGAGACTCTGAAGAAGATTGCCTTCTATCAGGATCTTCTGGAGAATCATGATTCGATGGCAAAGCAGCTGATCAAAGAGCTTCGGAAGATGAAGACGGATTATGCTGTTCCGCGTCGTACTTCGATTGAAAATGCTGAGGAAATCGTTCTGGAGGAGAAGAAGATCGAAGAGGAAGAGGTCGTCTTCTGCCTGGATCGCTTCGGATATGCCAAAGTTCTGGATCTCTCTGTCTATGAAAAGAACAAAGAGACAGTGGAGACGGAAAACCGTACCGTTATCCGGATCATGAATACAGACAAGATCTGCCTGTTTACCAATAAGGGCAAGATGCATGCGGTGAAGGTGCTCGATATTCCGCAGAAGAGACTGCGTGACAAGGGTGTGCCGATCGACAACCTGAGCAACTATTCCTCCGGTGAAGAGGATATTCTGTACATCGGAGCTCTTGCGGAAATCAGTGCGGCAGAGCTGCTCTTTGTGACAAAGAAGGGTATGGTCAAGCGCACACCGGGCTCCGAGTTTGTCTCTTCCGTCAGAACAATTCAGTCAACAAAGCTGCAGGAGGATGATGAGCTTCTGCTGATCGGAAGATCGGATGTCAATGAATTTGCTGTGCTGAACAGCACGGACGGTTACTTCCTGCGCTTTGCTCTCACAGAGGTGCCGGAGCTGAAGAAGACGGCAGTCGGAGTCAGAGGCATGCTGCTCGGCGAAGAAGATTCGATCCAGGCGGCTTACCTTCTGGAATCATCCAGAGAGCTGACAATTGACTACAGAGGCGGAAAACTGTCCCTCAACAGACTGAAGCTGGCAAAGCGCGGAACAAAGGGAACAAAAAGCCGACGCTGAGAAACGCATTGTATAAGAAGAAAAGGAAATTCGGGGATTACGCTTGCATTTCCTAATTTACGATGCTATAGTACAAATGATACTGATAATTATGTTAGGAGCGGACATCTGTCCGCTCCTAACTATGTAAGGGGATAAATTTGAGCAGAAGAGATACCTACGAAGAAAAAACATGGAATCTGATGCTGCCGCTGCTTGCAGAACTCGGGCTGATTCCGGTCGATGCGGAATTTGTGCGGGAGGGATCAGAGAACTTTCTCCGAATCTATATTGATAAGGAGGGCGGCGTGACAATTAATGACTGTGAAGAAGTCAGCCGCAGAATTGATCCGATGCTCGATGAAGAAGACTTCATCGGGGATCCGTATATCCTGGAGGTGAGCTCACCGGGGCTTGGAAGAAAGCTTCGCCGCCCGCATGATTTTGAATATGCACAGGGCCGTGAGATCGAAGTGCGCACCTACAGAGCCATCGGAGGCAAGAAGAGCTTTACCGGCATTCTGACAGCCTTCGACGATAAGACAGTAACCATGCGTGTCGGCGAAGAAGAGATGCTGATTACGCGCAGTGAAATTTCCCTGATCAGACTTGCTCTGGATTTTGATTGATAAGAGTGATGATCAAAAGAATCATCCTGTGACAATAAGGAGGACACGTGAAAGATGAATGAGAACCTGAAGGGAGCCATCGAACTGATAGAGAAAGAGAAGGGCATCAGCAAGGCATCGCTTCTGGAATCGATTGAGTCATCTCTGATGACGGCCTGCAAGTCCCATTTCGGAAAAAATGAGAACATTCATGTTCACATTGATCCGGAGACCTGCGATTATTCCGTTACAGCAGAGAAGGAGATCGTCGAAGACCAGGATCACATCCTTGATCCGATTCTTCAGATTACCTATGAAGAGGCAAAGAAGACAGATCCGCACTGCTACGTCGGCGGCACTGTTCTGATTGATATCAACACCAAGAGCTTCGGCCGTATCGCAACCATGAATGCAAAGAACATCATTCTGCAGAGGATGCGTGAGGAAGAACGCAATGCTGTATATAATCAGTACTACAGCAGAGTACATCAGGTTGTTTCCGGTGTTGTACAGCGCCAGCAGGGAAGAGCTTATGTCATCAATCTCGGAAAGGCAGATGCACTGCTGAACGAGAATGAGCAGGTCAAGGGCGAGCACTTCCAGCCGGGCGAGAGAGTCAGAGTTTATGTGGTAGATGTCAAGAGCTCCACAAAGGGACCGAAGATCCTCGTTTCACGTACACATCCGAACCTGGTCAGAAAGTTCTTCGAGGAAGAGGTTTCCGAAGTCAGAGACGGCACAGTTGAAATCAAGGGTCTGTCCCGTGAGCCGGGATCCAGAACCAAGATGGCTGTATGGTCCAATGATCCGGATGTCGATCCGGTAGGCGCATGTGTCGGTCTTAACGGAAGCCGTGTCAACGCAGTCGTAAATGAGCTGCGCGGAGAGAAGATCGATATCATCGAGTGGGATGAGAATCCGGCACTTCTTATCGAGAATGCACTCAGCCCGGCAAAGGTCATCACAGTCGGTGCAGATCCGGATGAGCGTGCTGCCAAGGTCATCGTTCCGGATTATCAGCTGTCTCTTGCAATCGGCAAGGAAGGTCAGAACGCAAGACTTGCCGCAAGACTGACAGGATACAAGATCGACATCAAGTCCGAAACACAGGCTCGTGAGTCCGGTGATTTCGATGATCTGTATCTTGACGATTTCGATGAAAACGGCGAGTACTATGAGGACGAGGAAGAGTATGCAGATGAATCAGGCCTCTACCCGGAAGGTGCCGATGAGGACCTGTCTGGGGTGCAGGACATCGAAGAGTAAAAAAGAACTGATCCGTGTAGTCAGACAGCCGGATGGAACGATTGAGCTGGATAAGACAGGAAGAAAGAACGGACGCGGTGCATATATCTGCCCGGATCCGGTCTGTCTGAAGAAAGTTCTGAAGAACGGTTCTCTGGCAAACAGTCTGAAGACTCCGATTCCTGAGGAAATTGCAGAACGTCTTCAACAGGAGATCGGCGGATGAGTGAAGAGAAAAGAGAAGCAGCTTTTGAAAAAGAAGTGAAGGTTGCTTACGATACGAAAGAGTATTCCAGGCTCTGCGGCTATATCGGACTTGCCGCAAGAGCAAGAAAGCTGGAAAGCGGAGAATTCGCTGCCGAACAGGCAGTTAAAAACGGAAAGGCCCGCCTCGTTATTGTGGCCGAGGATGCCTCTTCCAATACAAAAAAGAAATTTGGTAATATGTGCACTTATCGCAGCCTGCCGTGCGCGCTCTTTTTCAGCAAGGAGCAGCTTGGCAGAGCGATCGGACAGGATTACCGCGCAGTCATCGCCGTCACAGATGAGGGACTGGCAAAGACTGCCATGAGTATATTATTCGGTTAAGCAAAAGGGAGATTGTATATGGCAAAAATCAGGGTTCACGATCTTGCTAAGGAGGTTGGAAGACCGGACAGCGATGTCATTGAATATCTGACAAAAAAGGGCTTCGGAGTAACGACAGCCGTCAGTGTAGTCCCCGAGAAGGAGATTGCAGGAATCCGCGCTCAGTTCGGCGGTGCAGCAGCACCGGCAAAGGAAGCCCCCAAGGCAGAAAGTGCCGCAGAGACAAAGGGACAGCAGGCAGCGCAGCCGGAAAGTGCGGAAAAGCCGAAGAAGAAGGGCTTTGTACGCGTCTACCGCTCTGAGAATGCTACAAAGCAGCTGCAGAGACGTCCTCCGAAAAAGGCGGCAGAAACAGCCGCTCAGACTGCGGAAGCACCGAAGCCTGTACAGAACGCAGCACCGAAGGTGCCTGCTGCTGCACAGGAAAAGAGTGCAGCACCGGAAGCTGTGAAGAAGGCAGCTGAACCGGTTAAGAGTGCAGCACCGGAAACAGTAAAGAAGGCAGCACCGGCAGCTAAGCCGGAGCAGACTGCTGCACCGAAGAAGGCAGAGCAGGCAGCTTCCGAAAAGCCGGCTGAGAAGGCACAGTCCGCAGCACCGGCAAAGACAGAAGAGGCGAAGCAGCCGGAGGCAAAGACAGCCGAGTCAGCTCCGCAGAGCGCAGCAGCTTCCGAGAAGCCGGCAGATACAGGCTTCCGCAACGGAAGAGTTCTCCGTAACGTAGCAGCTGCCATGATGAACACTTCAAATACAGCAGCCAGAACCGGCAGCGGCCGTGACAACCGCGACAATCGCGATAATCGCGGCGGACGCGACAATCGCGGCGGACGTGATAACCGCGGCGGCCAGCAGAACAGAGGCCAGCAGGCCGGCGGCTATCGTGACAGAAACGGTCAGGGCGGCCAGAACGGCGGCAGAGGCGGCTATCAGGGCCAGCAGGGTGTCGGCAACGGCAGAGACCGCAGAAATCAGCCGAGACCGGGTGCCGGCAGTGATCGTCCGGGCATGAACAGAACAGCTCCGGGCCAGAACCGCGGCGGCTTCGGCCAGAACAGACCGGGCCAGAGCGGAGCTCCGGCAGGACGCGGACGTGTCGGCGTACAGCCGGGACGTGCAGAAGGTGACGGTGCACTTGCGCACAAGACAACCCGTGACTTCCGTAAGGAGGGCAAGGAGAGAGAGCGCACCCGTGAGGAGCGCCGTGAAAACGGCCGTGAGCAGAACGGCGGCAATCGTCCGAATCAGCAGAAGCGTCAGTTCAACCGTGTTCCGAAGGCTCTGCAGCAGCGCAAAGCACCGCAGCCGCAGCAGGAGAAGAAGGAAGAGGTTGTAACAGAAATCAAGATTCCGGAGAAGATCACAATTCGTGACCTTGCCGAGAAGATGAAGCTTGCACCGACAGCCCTGATTAAGGAACTCTTCATGAAGGGCGAGATGGTCACAGTAAACCATGAACTTTCTTTTGAAAAGGCAGAGGAAATCTGCATGGAGCACAACATTCTGTGCGAGAAGGAAGAGAAGGAAGATGTGATCGGAGAGCTTCTTGCAGAGGAGAAGGAAGATGAGAAGGATATGGTCGGCAGACC
>JAUNAG010000089.1 GCA_030527685.1 Lachnospiraceae bacterium
CTGTGGATCATTTTTTGTATTAAGTGTGCAACTTCATTTTACAATCGGCGACTTTTTTTACATTTATTTTTCTGTCAGAAGTGCTTCTATACATTCTGCACATTTTTCATAGGCAATTTTTGACATTGTCCGGCCGCCCTCCAGATTCGGATGCAGACCGTCTCCGATGTGAAGTCCCTCTGCCATCAGTTCCTTTTTCTCCGGATTTGCCAGTGCCTCTGCAAAATTCAGCGCTCCGTCACAGCCGTCCCAGGATAACACCCAGGAATTATACTCGTTTCTGCGCTTTTCTCCGACCTCGCCGAAGGCATATTCACCCTCCAGCATCGGTGGAACGGTTCCGACCATCACCTTGCTTCCATGCTGATGCGCCATCGCAGCAAGCTTCTGCATACCGGCAGAAAGCTCTTCCGTCTCCGGAAGCTCTTCCATGCGCTTGAAGAAATACGGATGCATCAGGTCATTGGTGCCTTCCAGAACGCATACAATTTCCGGAGAGCTGCTTCCGTAAACATCTCCCTCAAATCTCTGCAGACCTGCCTTTCCTGCATTGGCTCCGTGTCCGTCTACATCCGGAATCCAGCTTGCATCCCGCAGCAGACGATTGCCGCCGTATCCCTTGTTGGTCACGACGGTCTGTCCCGGAAAACGCTCATAAAGCAGCTCTGCCAGCTGGTCGCTGTAGTAGGACATATGCGTAATCGAATCGCCGAAGAGAGCTGTTTCGACCACCTTCTGCTCAGATCTCACCCAGATCTCTGTCAGACCGATTACAACGTCACAGGAAATCGGAGCAGAACCGATATACGGGTAAATGTCGCCGCAGCTCTTCTCTTCTGCAATCATTGTCTCTGCCGTCTGATCTCCGCTGCCGTAGGATGTATGCCAGCTGCCGCAGGACCAGGTCGTCGCAGCTGCTCTGATGACATTTTCCTTCTCGAAATAGCAGGAAACGACGATCTCCTCTCCTTCCTTTACGGAAAGTGCAAGTTCGTCACTGCTGCAGGACTCGCCCGGCTGCAGAACCAGTTCTTTTCTGCCGCCGAATGCTGCCTTCTGCAGGTCTGTCAGGACGCCGCCCTTCATCTTTCCGACGGAAACGCCTGCAATCTCCAGCTTCTCGCTGCTGTACTGATTGGAAAAGAATAAACGGACTGCATCACCGCGCAGATTGTTGCGGAACCAGGTTCTCTGTGTCAGATCCGCCACCGTTCCGATCGTTGTCTGATAGTCAACCGAGAGGTAATTCCATGACTTATACCACTTCATAGGACATCTCCTTTATATATACCGAAATATGATACGTTCATTATACAAAATCGCACATCCCGATTATGCACTTCTTTTGTGCAAAAAAAGGTCAAATCTTTACTACAAAAGACCCGCGGTGCGGCCATGACGAAGCCATGCCTGCATGAGCGGAGTCATGGACATAGCGCGGGCTAACCTGTATGAGCAAAAAAGCCATGGAATAAAAAACGCACCGGCCGGATATACCGGTCGATGCGCAATAAAAGCTTACTGTATAGAAAGGTTTACCGCTCCTCACGGAAATACGGAAGACCCAGCGAAGCCGGAGGCTGATTCTCCTTCTTGCTTCTTGTACTGATAAAGATCAGAACAACAATCGTGACAAGATACGGGAACATCTTGTAGATTTCCTTGATTGCCAGATTGGTTCCGGTCGGCAGAACATTGTGAAGAATATACAGACCGCCGAAAAGAATCGATGCAAATACACCGACATTCGGACGCCATACGGTGAAGATGACGAGTGCGATGGCAAGCCAGCCGCGGTCACCGAATGCATCGTTGGACCAGACACCGCTCATGTAGTCCATGACATAGTACAGGCCGCCGAGTCCGGCAATGATACTGCCGATAATCGTTGCCGCATACTTATATCTGCCTACATTGATGCCTGCCGCATCTGCCGTTGCCGGATTCTCACCGACTGCGCGCAGCTGCAGGCCAAGTCTGGTTTTCTTCAGAACATAAGCTGCAACAAACGCAATGATGATGGAGATGTAGGCGAGTACGCCATAGTTCAGGAACAGCTTGCCGAAAGCTCCTGCAGACTGTGCAATCGGAAGCTTTCTGGTAAAGCACTTGCTTGTTGCGGCAAGCGCAATGTTCGGAACACTTGCGCCGGACAGCTTAATCAGATAGCCGCCGAAGAAGTTTCCGAAGCCGACACCGAAGGTGGTCAGCGCAAGACCTGTTACGTTCTGATTTGCACGCAGGGAAACGGTCAGGAAGCAGTAAAGCAGTCCCATCAGTCCGGATCCGAGAATGCAGCAGAGGAACGGAATCATAAAGCCCAGAACCGGATTCATCTGAGACAGATCCGGCAGAGACTGTTCATAGAAGAATGCGCCGATAACACCGCTAATAGCGCCGACATACATAATACCCGGAATACCAAGATTCAGGTTGCCGGATTTCTCTGTCAGAGTTTCACCTGTACTGCCGCACAGAAGCGGAATACTCTGAACGACTGCACGCGGAATAAAGCTGATTAAATCGATCATAGTTATCCTCCTTTCATGCAGACTTCTTGCGGCTCAGTTTATAGGTGACAAAGAACTCACTTCCGATCAGGAAGAAGATAATAATACCGGTCAGAATATCACCAAAGGCTTCGTTCAGACTGAATACAGTGGCAATTTCGTTGGCACCTCTGCTCATGAAGATCAGCAGAAGGCTGGTGAATACCATGCCGATCGGATTGAATTTTGCCATCCAGGCGACCATGACGCCCGTGAAGCCCTGTCCGCCGGCAATTGTGGTTGTCAGCGTATGCTCGGAACCCGAAACCAGAAGCAGACCGCAGAGACCGCAGATCGCGCCGGTCAGGCACAGTGTACGGACAATGACCTTCTCGACCTTGATGCCGACATATCTTGCAGTACGCTCACTCTCACCGACAACGGCAATTTCATAGCCCTGCTTTGTATATGTCAGGTAAATATACATGAAGATTGTCAGTGCCAGAACAATCAGAACGTTCAGCAGATACTTATTGCCGAATACGGTCGGAAGCCAGCCGGCATGTGACTGCTGGTTGATAATACCGATCTTGCCGGATCCCTTCGGGACCTCCCAGCGAATGATGAAGTATGCAACTATCTGTGTTGCAACGTAGTTCATCATCAGAGTAAACAGTGTCTCGTTTGTATTCCACTTTGCTTTGCAGAGAGCCGGAATCATAGCCCAGATCATACCTGCACCGAGGCTGGCAATGATCATGACCAGAATCAGGACCGGGGCAGGAAGCGCATCACCCAGCTTTACCATACAGGCAGCTGCTGCCAGACAGCCCATCATAACCTGGCCTTCACCGCCGATGTTCCAGAAGCGCATCTTGAAGGCAGGTGTCAGAGCCAGAGAGATGCAGAGAAGGATTGCAAGTTCCTTCAGTGTAACCCAGGTCTTTCTGCTTGTTCCGAATGCACCGGTAAACATCGTACGGAATACGGCAACCGGATCATCACCGGTTACAAGCATCGTGACGAATGCACATACCACCAGCGAAAGCAGCAGCGCAATGCCGCGGATCGCCCATGCCTTATACCACGGGAGTGCGGCTCGCTTTACGATATGAAACATCGGTTCTTTTTTCTTTGTATTCATATCACATCCCCCTTACGCTTCTGTACCGTGAAGACTGGTCATCATCAGACCGACTTCATTCTTATCTGTCTTCCGCGCATCGAGAATACCGCTCACCTTGCCTCCGCAGAGAACCAGAATTCTGTCGGAGAGCTCAAGCAGAACATCCAGGTCTTCACCGACGTAGACGACTGCAACACCGGCTTCCTTCTGCTTATTCAGCAGATCATAGATCATATACGAGGAATTGATATCCAGACCGCGTACTGCATATGCTGTCAGAAGCGCCTTCGGTGCAGATGCAATTTCACGTCCTACCAGGACCTTCTGAACATTTCCTCCGGAAAGTCTTCTGACCGGAGTCGAGATGCCCGGAGTGACAACCTCCAGCTCATCGACAATATGCTCTGCCAGCGCCTTCGGCTTCTTTCTGTTTGTAAAGACAGATTTGCCGAAGCGGAAGCTGCGAAGCATCATGTTATCGGAAAGGTCCATATTGCCGACAAGACCCATGCCGAGACGATCTTCCGGAACGAAGGAAAGGGTAATACCCTTCTTACGAATCGATACCGGATCCATTCCGAGAAGTTCGCTCTCGGAACCGTCGTCATCAATATAGGTCACACTGCCGCTCTCCGCTACCTGCAGACCGGCAATCGCTTCCAGAAGTTCCTTCTGGCCGCAGCCCGAGATACCGGCAATACCCAGAATCTCACCGCTTTTTGCCGTGAAACTGACATCGTCAAGCTTCAGAAGACCGTCCTCGCTGCGGACTGTCAGTCCCCTGACTGCAATTCGATCCTCCGGATTCACCGGATCTGCTCTGTGGATATTCAGCGATACCTGATGGCCGACCATCATATCGGTCATCTCCTGTGTCGTTGTATCCTTTGTAATCAGAGAACCGATGAACTGGCCGTGGCGCAGAACATCTACTCTGTCGGAGATCTCCTTCACCTCATTCAGCTTATGCGTGATGATGATGATGGTCTTTCCTGCCTTCTTCATATTGCGGAGGACATCGAACAGCTTCTCTGTCTCCTGCGGTGTTAATACTGCGGTCGGCTCATCCAGAATCAGAATATCCGCATTTCTGTAAAGAACCTTGATAATCTCAACAGTCTGCTTCTGTGAGACAGACATATCGTAGATTTTCTGATTCGGATTCAGCTCAAAGCCGTACTGATCGCAGATCTCCTTGATCCTTGCTGCCGCAGCCTTCAGATCAAGTTTTCCCTTTTCCTTCAGTCCGAGAATAATATTCTCCGTTGCTGTCAGAACGTCTACCAGCTTAAAGTGCTGATGAATCATGCCGATTCCGAGATCAAAGGCATCTTTAGGAGAACGGATCAGAACCTCTCGTCCGTCTACAAAGATCTGTCCGGAATCCGGATAGTAAATACCGGAAAGCATGTTCATCAGGGTTGTCTTGCCGCTGCCGTTCTCGCCGAGAAGCGCCAGTATCTCACCATGATAGACATCGATGGAAACCTTCTCATTGGCTGTAATATGGCCGAAGGTCTTCGTGATATCACGCATACTGACCGCCGCTTGTTTCTCGCTCAAAGTATTCACCCCCTGTCAAATCACTACCAAGAAGTTTCACAGGTAACAGGCTGTCCTGCATCGGCACCGGCAAAACAATTCATTCTTTTGAGAATGAAGTCTTAAACCACGGAAGCCCTGACGATAACCGTCAGGGCTTACCGGTGCATTTCATACCTATGAAAATACAGTTCTTATTAATCAGCCGTATCAGAAGCTTGTATCCAGAAGCTCGATGCCGTCGATCTGCAGATCGAAGTACGGAGCTGAACGATACTCTGATTCATGGAAGTAGCCGTCGGAAACGACTTCTGTGTCGCCTTCGTATGCTGCATCTGTATCAACGTCTGCCATGTAGCTGGTCAGGTTGCCGTTCTCATCAACAGTTGCATTTACGTTGGAGCTGTCTGTAACTGTTACTGTGAATGTAGATACATCAAATACATGAAGGGAACCGTCTTCCAGAGCAGCCTTAGCTGCATCGATTGCATCCTGTGTGCCGTCTGCTGCAACTGCATCATTGAGCTCTGTCAGAAGGACGGACTCTGTTGCCAGTGTGCCTGTCCAGTCAGCTTCGATTGCTTCACCCTTAGCTGCGCATGTGATTGCATGCTCATAGTACGGTGTCCAGTCGATACGAGAGGAAATGATGTAAGAGTTCGGGCCAACGCTGATGGTGCTGCCGTTGTAGGAAACGTCCGGAACGCCGGCTGCTTCGCAGGCTGTCGGAGCGCCCATGGAGTCAGCATGCTGGCTGATCAGTACGCAGCCGTCCTGGATCAGCTTGTTAGCTGCTTCCTTCTCTGCTGTCTCATCATACCAGGAACCTGTGAAGGTAACCTTCATGGTAGCGGACGGGCACTGAGAACGAGCGCCGAGGAAGAAGGATGTATATCCGGAGATAACCTCTGCGTATGTGAAAGCGCCGACATAGCCGATCAGAGCCTGATCTTCTGTGATCTTGCCTTCTTCGATCATGGCATTGAGCTTCTTGCCTGCTGCAACGCCTGCCAGATAGCGGCCTTCATAGATGGATGCGAATGCATTGTGATAGTTGTCAAGTCCTTCTGTATGAGCTCTGGTTCCTGTGGAATGGCAGAACTGAACTTCCGGGAACTCCTGTGCTGCCTCAATCATGAAGTCCTCATGACCAAAGCTGTCTGCGAAGATAATATTGCAGCCGCTGTCTGCAAGGTCAGCTGCTGTCTCGTAGCACTGCTCGCCTTCTGCGATGTTGACCTTCATTACGATCTGGTCTTCGGAAAGTCCAAGGTTTGCTGCTGCAGCCTTAGCGGAATTCATGAAGTTCAGGTCGTAAGTTGAGTTCTCATCATGCAGGAAGATGAAACCAACCTTCATATTGCTGAAGTCGACATCTGCGCTGTCTGCGGAAACTGTCATTCCGCCGAGAGTTGATGCTGCCAGCATGGCAGATAATGCTAATGCAAAAAGCTTTCTCATCTTGCTCCTCCTTTGTTCTTTTTACGTCACGTCTTCGAACAACTCTGCTGTTTCGGAAAAATTCAAAAGGACATTTTTCATAAGTGTACGTCCTTTCAGAAATTTTTCTGATACAGCATAAATTATATCTCAGCCCAGAAAAAAAGTCTATGAGCTCACAGCCTTTTTGTGCAGTTCACTGAATTTTGTCTGCATATCCATGTAATGATGGTAGTTTTTGGTCATTTTTACAAGTTTTCACAGGCAGCAAAAAAGATGCCTCCGAAAAGGCACCTTTGTTTGTTTTGTCATGAAATTATTCCTGATGATAATGTGCAAAGAAGCGTTCCATCTTTCCTGCCGCCTCTGTCAGCGTCGTCATCATCGGCAGATACACAATACGGAAGTGATCCGGAGTCGGCCAGTTAAAGCCCGTACCCTGTACGATCAGGACATGCTCCTCGCGCAGCAGATCATAGGCAAACTGCATATCATTATGAATATTGAAGCGAGCCGTATCAATTTTCGGGAAGCAGTAGAAGGCAGCCTTCGGCTTCACAACACTGAGTCCCGGGATAGAATTGATCGCTTCATAGATGAAATCACGCTGCTTTGTCACTCTTCCTTCCGGTCCGATATACTCATTGACGCTCTGATGACCGCCGAGAGCTGTCTGAATAATCGACTGTGCCGGCACATTGGAGCACAGACGCATGGAAGACAGCATCTTGATTCCTTCGATATAATCAGCTGCCATCTTCTTGTTTCCCGAAAGAACCATCCAGCCGACGCGGAAGCCTGCGATCATATGAGACTTTGAAAGTCCTGAAAATGTAATGCAGAACAGATCCGGTGCCAGAGATGCAATGGATGTATGCTGATTGCCATCCAGAAGAAGTCTGTCGTAAATCTCATCCGAGAAGATAATCAGCTGATGTCTTCTTGCGATCTCCACGATTCTCTCAAGCAGATCCTTCGGATAGACAGCACCTGTCGGATTGTTCGGGTTGATGATAACAATCGCCTTTGTGCGGTCCGTAATCTTGCTTTCCATGTCCTGCAGATCCGGATTCCAGTCACTCTGCTCATCGCACAGATAATGAACCGGCTTTCCTCCCGCAAGAGATGCGCAGGCTGTCCACAGCGGATAGTCCGGTGATGGAATCAGAATCTCATCGCCGTCATCCAGCAGTGCCTGCAGAACCAGATTAATCAGCTCGGATACGCCGTTTCCGGTGTAGATATCGTCCATCTCCACATTCGGAAGTCCGCGGAGCTGCGCATACTGCATGATCGCCTTGCGTCCTGCCCAGATACCCTTGGAATTGGAATACCCCTGGCTGTCGCGCAGATTACGGGCCATATCGCTGATGACCTCTTCCGGAGCATTAAAACCGAACGGAGCCGGATTGCCGATATTCAGCTTCAGTACATCAATACCTGCCGCCACCATGCGGTCCGCTTCTTCCACGACCGGACCTCTCACATCGTAGAGCACATCATTCAGCTTTGTTGATTTGGAAAATGTACGCATCTTTTCTCTCCTTCTCCTGTTTTTTATTCACTCTTTGTCCGTCTGCCGGATACCGCCGCGAGAATATGGCCGGCCAGAAGCTCCTCTGCCGCTGCCAGTCCCTCGCCCCTCGCATCAGAACCCGCATAAAAATCAATCCAGTCTTCATGAGCTTCTGCACGAAGCCTGTCACCGGTTATATGAAGAATCGGAATGACAGCTTCCGGTTCATGTGCCTTTGCATCTGCACAGACCAGCAGCAGAATCTCTGAACTGTTTTCTGTATGCAGATCCAGCAGCTTTCCACCGAGTTTTGAAAATTCCTCCGAAAACTTTGAAACCGTTTTTCTGCAGACCAGACCGGATGCACTTTCCTGTTCCTGGATACGCAGACCCAGTACCAGTTCGGAGATCGGAATATCTTCTCTCCTGCACTGTCTGACCGTTTCGGCTAGTTCTTCCAGAAGCTTTCTGCCCTCTGCGAGCACCGCTTCTTCCGTCCCTGCGCAAAGTAATGCTCCTGACGGAATTCCATCATTGGCTGCCGCCAGACTCTGCATATTCTTAAGACTCTCTTCGTCTGCTGCCATCACAAGGACTGCAGCTGTATTGGGATGCTGCAGCAGTGCCGCACATTCCCGTTTCTCCGCACAGCAGATCCGGAATCCGCTGACGATGCCCCATGCAAGACTGCTATTTTCCTGCACGAGACGCTCTGCAATTGCATTTGCCTGTTGATCAGCCGTTAAGAGCAGGACGTAATTCCGGACAGCAGCCCTGCCGTCTTTTCTTCTGTATCCGCGAAAGACTGCCGGCACCAGCACTTCCTCTTCCGGACCGAAATCATCCGCCATCATCCAGTTTTCACCTGTCATATTTTTTACCTGAAATCTTTTTTATAAATATTCATCAAAATTAAGCATAGACACCCTGTTTCACTATGTCAACGGCGTTTTTATGCACCATTATTCATGAAATGTTTTTTTTATTCATGCAACGTTTACAAAAAACCAATTGTACCTCCATAAAATTATTATACATTAGAGATGGAAAAATGTTGGTGATACGCTACATAACCTTTTTCTTTTTCATATCCGCTGACAATGCGGTAACTCCTTCCTTTTAAAGGCAGTCCCTTCGGGGGATGCCTTTAATACTTTGCAAAAATCTTCTCTTTTAAGCCTTCTGTCCCATCCTTTTAGGTTCGACGCAATTTCTTTTTCCCCTGTTTCGTGATACAATAGCAGATACCGTGAGACTGCATTGAGGACGTTTTGCGGAATGCATATCCTGCAAGGAGGATTTATGTCAGACGAAACTTACCACATCCGTGTGCGCAGAGGCCATCACAAGAGACTTCGCTTCTGGTTTGCACCGGTTGACGATAAAATCATGAACGCGCGTGCAGACTGGCTCGATGATGCCGAACTCTCCTGCGACAATATCTGCGCCAAAGAGATGCTCTATCCGCTGATCCGCAAGCATTTCCCGGGTGAATTCCAGTGGCGCACCGAGCTGAATCTCATGCCCTTCGAAAATGCTCTGAAGATGGCAAAGGAGCTGAAGAATGTCGCAAAGCTTCTGAAGCGCAACTACGATGATCCGCGTCTTACCGCCTATAAGAAGCATTTTTCTATCGATCTGCTCGTCAATGCGGATGAATATGAAGAAAAATACGCCCATGCAACCACACTTGCAAAAAAGCAGGCTGTTGAAGAGCGTGTTGACCTGATTGTCGAATTCTACAGAACGGTCGCCGACTATCTGGAGAAAACAGTTGCCGAGTACGAACCGAAGGGTTTCCACTCATTTGCTATTTATGCACCTCACTGATTGAAAAACTTCTTTTTCAACCACTTTCTTCCAAAAATCTGATTACCGCACTCAGACGCACATCAAAAACAGGCAGACACAGCATAAGGGAATCTGTACACCGCAGACCACTTTATGCTGTGTCTTTTTGTTGCATATTCATATTGGATATAATTTTATTAATATCTAATTTTATTACATTTATACAAAAAGTTTTAATCAAATTGAAAAACTTACTTGTATTTTTATTTTCCCGCGTGTATCATATTTTTTACGACGCAATATATCATAAAATATATTATTTTTTCTGATAATTTGTCCGTGACTAGAGGGAGGAAGTTATGAAAAAGAGAAAGTATGTTGTCTTATCAAGGAGAGACGGTCTGTTTGACAGCGTCAGCAGTGTCATTCAAAGAGAAAGCCCGGCGAGTGAAGTTCTGCAGGCTGCAAATCTGCCGGAAGCCTTCCGGATTCTGAACGGCTTCGAGGGACTCGGCGTGCTGTTGACAGATGCAGATGAAGCATCTGAGATTGTATGTAATGCGGAAGACTTTTCCATCAGCAATCTGCATTTTCCCGAACAGGATCTCCGCGGGAACCCGGAGGATGAAATTGCATTTGTCAAAAGATACATCCGGCTGCACCTTGAGGAAGATTTAAGTCTCACAAAGCTTGCCTCAATTGTCAGTCTCTCTCCGAACTATCTCTGTGTGCTGTTTAAAAAGATTGAGGGAACCTCCGTGCGTCACTTTATCGAGATGACCAGAATCGACCGCGCCGCTTACCTGCTCACCACCGAAAACACACTCACAGGAGATGTCGGAAAGCGTGTCGGCTATCACCACAGTTCTTATTTCTGCAAAGCTTTTCGTAAATACTACGGCATGACACCGAAGCATTACCGCTCTTATACACGTTCCAGACTTCCGTCCGCGAGAAAGACGAGAAAAGCAGCTCTCTGAAGCGGAGAATTTTCCTGCTCTTCTGGCGAAATACACGCAGGCATAACGAAAACAGCATGAATCTTTCACACAGAATAACGGAGCTTTCACACAGAATAACAGGACGAAGCGGCACT
>JAUNAG010000007.1 GCA_030527685.1 Lachnospiraceae bacterium
GGGCGAGATGACGGACTATTATGATATAGATAAAAGACCCTGGCACAGTAAGCAGTTAAGTATCAAGACTGTAGAAATCAAAGAAGGTGTAACCTATGTCGGATTGCGTGCATTCAAAGACTGTGAAAATCTGCAGACCGTTGTGCTGCCGAAGAGTGTGAAGGAAATCAGTCTGTTTGCTTTTTTCAGCTGCAGAAGCTTAAAAAGTGTGAATATTCCGGCGGGAGTGACAGCCTTACACTGGGGTGTATTTGCTGCCTGCAGCAGCTTAACCAGTATCACGATTCCGGAGGGCGTGACGACACTTGAGGGCCATGCACTTTCAGGCTGCAACAGCCTAACCAGCGTAACAATTCCGGCCACAGTGACGACAATCGGTAAGAATGCATTTGACGATGACGACAATCTGAAAGATGTCTATTACGGCGGAGATCAGAAAGCATGGAATGCAATTAAAATGGATGAAGGAAATGTGAATCTGAGATCTGCGAAGATTCACTATAAGTCATCCTTTACGGATGTTCCGTCCGACAGTCCATTTGCAGATGCGATAGAATGGGCCCGGGAAAAGGGAATCACAGGTGGTATTAACGCGACAACCTTCGGCATCAACCAGAACTGCACACGCGGTCAGGCTGTGACCTTTATGTTTCGTGCAGAAGCAAGATCATTTATTCCCAGGAGAATCAGTTTCACAGATGTTAAGGAGGGCAGTTTCTGTTACAAGGCAGTCCAATGGGCAGTGGGAAATGGCATCACGAAAGGAATCACTTCAACAGAGTTCAGACCGGATGATGTCTGCACACGAGGTCAGATTGTAACATTCTTATATCGGTACTACGGGACCAGATAAATACTCAGGAACATAACAAGTGAAAAAAGAAGTATAAAAAAGAGAAGCCTGTGCATCGATGAATTTGACGATGCACAGGCTTCTTTGCTTCTATTTGAGGATACCCGGGGCAGGCAACGAAACGAGCAGGAAAGCAAGTTTCCGATGCAGTGTGAAGATAAGATGTGCCGGGGCAGGCAACGAAACGAGCAGGAAAGCAAGTTTCCGATGCAAGATGAAGATTAGAAGGCCACATTAGTGGCAAGAGCTTATTTGACGTCCGAATTCAGCTTCCGGAACATAACAAACATAAGCAGCAGGATAACAGACAGGAATACAGGCAGCAGGCCGACGCTGACATTATTGGCCAGCATACCGAATACCGGCGGCATCAGACAGGTGCCGACATAGGCACTGGCCATCTCTGCACCGATGACAGCCTGAGAGCGGTCCGCACCGAATCGTGCCGGTGTGGAGTGAATGACGCTCGGATAGATCGGCGCACAGCCCAGTCCGATCAGAATCAATGCGGCGAGCGAACAGACAGACGGCAGCGGAAGAAGCATCACGATGATGCCGATTGTGATGATGCTTTGACCGAGATAGATCATCTGAGTGTCGTTGAGCTTCATCGTAATAAAACCGCTGACGGCACGTCCTGCCATGATACCGATGTAGAACATAGCGGCAAAGCCGGCGGCGCTTTCTGCGGAGATGCCCTTAAACAGAGTCAGATAGCTTGCTGCCCATAAACCTGCGGTCTGCTCAATGGCGCAGTAGCAGAAGAACATGAGCATGACTTCCTTCGCACCCGGAATTGCCAGAATCTCCCGCAGGGAAAGAGCTCTTCCGGCAGTGGATGAGGCAGCGGATGAGGCAGCGGAGGAATCCTCTTCAGAGGTGTCTGAAGAGGCAGAGATTCCTGAATCTGAAGAATTGCCGGAGATTGCAGCGCTACCGTCAGCAGAACCTTCCCCGGAAGCATCTCCTGCAATTCCGGCAGCCTCACTTCTTGAGCGCCAGAGCGGCAGGCTGAAGACCAGAACCACTGTCAGGACAACCTGCAGCACAGCGATGATACGGTAGCCTGCATTCCAGCCCATCTGACGGGTCAGAGCAAAGCCCATGATGTAAGGTCCTACGCTGGCGCCGATACCCCACATGCAGTGCAGCCAGCTCATATGACGGCTCTTGTAATGCAGTGCAACGTAATTATTCAGAGAAGCATCCACACTTCCGGCACCGAGACCGTAGGGAACGGCCCATAAGCACAGTGCGAGGAAGGAGTGAGAAATCGAGAAGCCAAAGAGAGCAGCCGCGGTGATGGCAACACTTATGGCAGTCACCTTTCCGGTGCCGAGCTTTCTTGTCAGCCTGTCACTCTGCAGACTGGAGACGATCGTGCCGAGCGCAATGATCATTGAGATGATGCCGGCATAGGAGACCGGAACGGCAAACTGAGGGTAGATGGTCGGCCAGGCAGATCCGAGAAGCGCATCCGGAAGACCGAGACTGATAAATGCGAGATAAATAATCAATAAAAGCAGATGTGTCATATTGCAAAAGCTCCTTTCAAGATTGTATGATTATAACAGCATATGTGATGAAAAAATATGAATTTATCGCTTTATTTCTATGACAAAACCGTCAAAATCTAAAGAGGAGAAACAAGATGGGACTTTCATCCTGCGATACGGTCGTGGATCTGCATGACCGGGAACTGGCCGAGAGAGGCAACGCGGCATTTCCGATCGCCTGCTATGCCGACAATCTCAGCGAAAAAGAGGTGGAATGGCACTGGCACGAGGAGTGGGAATACTTCATCGTGAGTGAAGGGACGGCGCATCTTTTTCTGGAAAATGTACATGCCGCAATTCGTAAGGGTGACGGGGTGTTCATCAACACAAAGGCAATGCATTCCGTGAAAAATGATCCGCAGCATCCTGCCAGACTGCACTCAGCCGTCTTTCATCCCCGCCTGATCGGGGGAAATGCTGACAGCATCTTCTGGGAGTCGCTGGTGCAGCCTCTGCTTTCCAACGAGGCAACGCGCTATATCCTGCTGCGGCAGGAGGTGGCGTGGGAGGCAAATGTTCTGAAGAGTCTGGAACGCGCCTGGCATGCAATTGCATTTGACGAAGAAGACTATGCCCTGACAGCAAGAGAGTCACTTTCGGGAGCGTTGAACCTGATGATGCGGAATACGGACTTTGCCGCATCCAATCTCTCAGGTCAGGAGCTTCTGAAGATCAACCGGATCCGCGCGATGATGGAATATATCGAGGCGCATTACAGGGAGGATCTGACTGTGGAGGAGATTGCGGCAAGCATCTCTGTCAGCAGCAGTGTCTGTCTGCGATGCTTCCACGAGATGCTGGGCACGACACCGATGCAGTATGCAATTCAGAGCAGGCTGCGGAAAGCGGAGGCGATGCTTCGAAGCGGAAACAGGACGGCGAAAGACATCGCACTGGACTGCGGCTTCAACGATGTCAGCTATTTCACACGCCTGTTCAGAAAGCATTACGGCAGTACGCCGGGACAGTTCAGAGCGGTGCATCGTCAGGCAAAGACTGCGGAAATCATGTCTGCATCGCGGGACGTGTAAAAGCCGATTACTCTGTACTTTGTACCCCGTAATCGCCACAAATCTCACAGCAGACAGTACAAGAAAAGTCGTCTGTGTGATAAAATATAGATAAGTATCGGATATAGAATAAGTGAGGAAGCAGGTCAATATGGGTTCAGGGAATTCATACTTAACAGTACAGGCACAGCAGCGAATGCCCTACTATCTTTCATATCTGAAAAGAGCCCTTGATGACGGAAAAGCAGAGGTCTCGGCGGCGGCAATTGCCGGCGAACTGGGCCTCAATGATGTGCTGGTCAGAAAGGATCTGGCTGCGGTCAGTTCCAGAAAAGGGAGGCCGAAGGCAGGATTTCAGGTGGAATGCCTGATTAATGATATTGAAAAATACATGGGCTATCACCACACAAAGGAGACCGTTCTGGTCGGTGTCGGATCACTCGGCAAGGCACTTCTGAAGAATAAGGAATTTCAGATGTACGGTCTGAAGATCGTGGCGGCATTTGATGTGAGAAGAAGCCTGATTCATAAAAAAATTGATGGCGTAGAGGTTTATTCGCTCGCAAAGCTGAGTGAATACTGCCTGAAAAGAAATATCAGAATCGGAATTATTACAGTACCAGCAGAGGCGGCGCAGGATGTGGCAGAGCGAATGGTTGACGGCGGAATCCGCGCAATCTGGAACTTTGCCCTGGTCAAGCTGCACGTCCCGGACGGGGTACTTGTTCAGAATGAGGATCTGGCGTCCTCACTTGCTATGTTGTCGCAGCATCTTCGCCTTGAAAATGACATGAGTGACAGCAGATGGCTGGAATAATGGCATGAAGAGGAAAGGACACTTATTAAGGCTGCCCTTTCTTCTTTTTCGTAAATGCGCGGGAAAAACCGGAAGATGCCTTGCGGTACAATCCGGGATTCTTGCATACAGGATGATAATTGGATTAGCAGCATGAAAGATCGATTTGGCAGAACAATAGAATATATGCGGATTTCAGTGACGGACAGATGCAATCTGCGGTGCCGTTACTGTATGCCGGATGACATCGAAAAGCGGCCGATGAATGAGCTTCTGCGCTATGAGCAGATTACAGAGCTGGCGCAGGCAGCCATTAAGTGCGGGATTACACATTTTCGTCTGACCGGCGGTGAGCCTCTTGTCAGAAAAGGTGTGACAGAGCTTGTCAGGATGCTGAAAAACCTGCCCGGTACAGAAGAGGTCACGCTGACAACGAACGGCATCCTTCTTCCGGATCTTGCCGGAACACTGGCTGAGGCGGGGCTGGACGGCATCAACATCAGTCTTGATACACTGAAGCCGGAGCGGTTTACCATGATTGCGGGAAAAGACAGCGGGCTGCTTGACCGCACCCTGGAGGGAATTGAGAAGTCCGTGGAACTCGGGCTTCGCACGAAGCTGAACTGTGTATTGCAGAAGGGTGTGAACGAAGAGGAGTGGAAGGAGCTGATTCAGTTCGCTCACAGCAGACCGATCGACGTCCGTTTCATTGAGATGATGCCGATCGGCTGCGGTATTAAGGTTGAGGGAATCGGCAATGACGAGCTGATGAAGCAGCTGCTTGCAGAATATCCGCAGGCGGTACCGGATGAGCGCACGCACGGCAGCGGGCCGGCCCGCTACATCCGGATTCCCGGATTTACGGGCAGCATCGGTTTTATCAGTGCAGTGCACGGACCGTTCTGCTCCACCTGCAACCGCATACGACTGACATCGACAGGCACCCTGAAATCGTGCCTGTGCTATGACACCGGCATGGAAACGTCCTGGATCTTTAAGGAAGGGGATCCGGAGGCGCGCGCCGCACTTCTGGAAGATGCGGTGCGTCAGGCCACGCTGATGAAGCCGGAGAAGCATTGCTTCTCGGAGCCGGAGAAGATTACCGAGCATAAACTGATGACACAGATCGGCGGCTGAGAGCCGGTTTTTGGCAGATCGACAGTTAAGGGTGGAATGAACTGCAGATCGGCGGATATAAGCGGAATTTCCTGCAAATAGGCAGGCGAGGGAAGGAAGAATGAAGGAGTATTTTGAGCGTATCAGAAACAGGGAGGCGTCCGTTTCCCTGTATTCACTGACGGTAACAGAAGGAAAACAGGCCGGTGAGAAGGCACTGCTGGCAGACGGAGAACTGCTCTGGCAGTCTGCACCGGACGGATTTGCAGCACAGCATCAGGAAGAACTTGCCGGACTGAACCGGACAGGACTTTTCGAGCTTGCCGGAGTCCGTGTATTTGTCGAGCGAATCTCCAGAGGAAGAAAGATGGTCGTCTGCGGCGGAGGTCATGTCGCCATTGAGATCATCCGTCTTGCCGAGCGTCTCGGCTTCCACGTAATCGTGCTGGAAGATCGACCGCTTTTTGCGGGAAATGCACGTGAAGCCGGTGCGGATGTGGTGTTATGCGATGCCTTTGAGAACAGCCTGCAGACCATTCCGGGTGATGAGGATACCTATTTTGTCATCGTCACCAGAGGACACCGGTTTGATGAGGTTTGTCTGTCATCGATTCTGAAGAAAAAGCATGCCTATATCGGCATGATGGGGAGTCACAGAAGAACAGAAATCGTTCGCCGTGATATGGTGGCACTCGGTTTTACAAGAGAAGAGGCAGATGCTGTCCATGCACCGATCGGACTTGCAATCGGCGCTGAGACTCCGGAAGAGATTGCAATCTCCGTCATGGCGGAGATTATTGCGGTGAAGAGCAAAAAGGGCAGAGACACGGGAATTTCGGATGATATTCTGGAGGCGGTTCTGGGAAAGCAGGTGGATTCGGTTCTTGCTACCATTATCTCCCGTAAGGGCTCAGCTCCGAGAGAAGTCGGCACAAAGATGCTGATCGAAGAGGACGGCACCTGCGTGGACACCATCGGAGGCGGCTGCGTGGAGGCAGAAGTGATTCGCCGCGCCAGAATGATGCTTGCAGATGAAAAAGAACAATGTGTGACACTGGCAGTTGATCTGACAGCGGATGCGGCAGAACAGGAAGGCATGGTCTGCGGAGGAAAGCTGGAGGTGCTGCTGGAAAGAGTGTAAGGGAGCACAGCTATGAAGAAAAAGAAAAGAGGCAAAGGACAACACAGTTTCGGCCGCCGCATGCTGCGTCTGCTCGGGCTGCTTTTAACCGGAATATTGATTGCTGCAGCTGTATTTTTTCTTTTTCTTTGCATTACGGAGTTTAAACCCGCGGATGTGATTGTGCTGACAGCCCGCACCGGAGAAGTACAGGAGCATGCAGTGGATTTTTCGCAGGATAATCAGCAGACTTCCGGCAGCAGTGAAGCGGCAGGAAGCGGGGACGAAGAACCGAAGCTGGTCTATTACGCAAAGGATAAGGCGCTGCAGATGTCCTGTTCGGAACACACGCAGGAACTGCGGACAGGCCAGCTTATGCGCATCGTGAGCTGGAACACCGGATACGGTGCACTGGGCGACAATGCAGACTTCTTTATGGACGGCGGAACACATGTCTATACGGCTTCCCGCAGCCGGGTGGAGGAGAATCTGCTTGCAATTCGTAACGAACTGCAGCAGCTTTCACCGGATGTGATCTTTCTGCAGGAGGTGGACACGGATTCGGCGCGATCCTACAGAACAGATGAGTCGGCTGTCTTCAGAGCAGTTTACAATTCCATGGACATGAATCTGGCGCTGAATTTCAAGACCATGTTTCTGCCTTATCCGCTTCCTCCGATCGGTAAAGTGGAGAGCGGTATTATGACATTGTCATCTTACCGGATTGCAGAGGCGGAAAGAGTACAGCTGCCCTGTCCGTTCAAGTGGCCTGTAAGGGTAGTCAATCTCAAGCGATGTCTTCTGCTCAGCCGCCTTCCTGTCGCAGACAGCACGAAGGAAGTGGTGCTTATCAATCTGCATCTGGAGGCATTTGATGACGGGGAGGGCAAGATCGCCCAGACAAAGGCACTTCTTTCCGTGATGGAAAGCGAGCGGGAAAAGGGCAATTATGTGATCGTCGGCGGAGATTTTAACCAGACCTTCTCCAATTACGAAGACAGACGGCCGGAGGTGCAGGAAGGACTGTGGACACCGGGCATGATCGATGCATCCGCCTTCGGAGACAGCTGGCAGCTGCTGATGGACGGAAGCACACCGAGCGGCCGCTCACTGGACCGTCCTTATGAAGGTGCAGAGGACACAGGTTTCCAGTTTTATCTGATCGACGGTTTTATTGTTTCGGACAATGTAAAGGTCAATGCAGTGGCGACTCAGAACTTAGGTTTCCGTGCAGCGGATCACAATCCGGTCGTGCTGGATGTGGAGCTGATGCAGGGATGATCGTGCAAACAGAGGAATATCCGGAACTGCGGAATAAGGGAAGAGAAGCAGCGTTTTGAAAATGAAAAAGGCAGGGAGATTACTATGAGTGAGCAGCCGAAAAGAAAAAGACTTTCACCGGAAGAACGCAGAATACAGCGTGAGCAGGAGCTGCGCCGCCGTCTGCTGATCGGAGGAGGAATCGCACTGGCAGTACTGGTTCTCCTGATTCTGGTGGTCAGCCTGCTTCGAGGACGCGGAAAGACGAAGAACGAGCCGGCAGCGGCCGGGACAGTACAGCAGGAGGTTACGGCACAGAGCACGGGCATGCAGGTCACGGTTCTGTCGCAGCAGGAGGCCGCTTCTTCAGAAGCAGAGTCCGCAGCATCTCTTCCGGAAGCAGCAGAGTCTGCAGCGGAGGAAGCTCTTCCGACAGCCGTTCCGATTGATCAGCAGGAGGCAAAGGAAGCGAATCTTTCGGTGGACTGGAAGCTTGTTCTGGTCAATCCGAAGAATACACTGACCAATGAATTCTATGTAGATGTGGAACCGCTCCAGTATGACAGCGAGTATTATTTTGATGCCAGAGCGGTTGATGCCCTGGACCGCATGCTTTATGACTGCGAGGCAGCAGGCTACAGTCCGGTTGTCCGTGCCGGTTATCGAAGCTGGAGTTCACAGAACGGCCTGTATCAGAATAAGATCGATGAATACGTCGAGGATGAAGGCTACTCAAGAGAAGAGGCAAAGGAGATTGCCGGAACGATCGTGGCAGTACCGGGAACTTCCGAGCATCAGCTGGGACTTGCCTGCGATATCGTGAGCGACGGCTATCCAAAGATGAATTACACACAGGGTGATGCACCGACACAGCAGTGGCTGACTGCTCACTGCGCGGAGTACGGCTTTATACTTCGCTTCCCGGAAGGAAAGTCGGAGCTTACCGGCATTATCTGGGAAGGCTGGCATTACCGCTACGTCGGTAAGGAAGCAGCTGCAGAGATCATGGAAAGAGGACTCTGCCTGGAGGAATATCTGGCAGAGAAGGGAATCGGCTGAGCGAGAGAACATCGATTATGGATCGGAAATCACTGACAATTTTCACCAAGCTGTATGAATGCGGCAGCATGCACAAGGCGGCAGAGCAGTTGTTTGTCTCCCAGCAAAGCATCAGCAAAACAATACTTGCTCTGGAGGATGAGCTGAATGCACCTCTGTTTCTTCGTACCAGCAGGGGTGTAGTGCCGACTGCGGTCGGAAATTATCTGTACAAAGAGGCGCTGTCGATCCGCGATCAATATGAGCGTATCTATCATAATGCAGCAGCATTTTCCGCAAATGAATGTATCCGGATTGCCTGTGCGTACGGGACACTCTATCAGCTCTTTCCGCTGTTTAAGCAGTTTGAGAAAGAGCATCCGGGTGCTTCTATTAACTGGTGCGAGATGACAGACCGCGAGACAGAACAGGCGCTGCTTTCCGAAAAGGTCGATATTGCTGTCAATATCCGCGGAGGGAGCGTCAGCTATGTACAGTTTACGCCGCTGTACACCAGAAAGATCTGTATGCTTGTCTATGAGGGACATCAGCTCTATCAGAATTCCGGGATTACAGCCCGTGACCTTGACGGGGAACGGGTGATTATAGAAGGACCGGACTTCCGGATTTATCAGCATTTTCTGCAGTACTGTGCTGCTGCGGAATCGCATCCGCAGATCATTGCCGAGACGGCCGAAATCGGATTCTGCCAGCATATGGCCGAGCTTCGTGAAGGACTGGCAGTAACAGTTGATTTTATTGCAGAGAGAAGCATTCTTAAAAGTACCCGGATGATTCCGCTGGTAAGTCCACCGCTTCTCTGGGAAGTCGGATTGACGCAGCTGCGCGGAAAAAAGAGCAGGGGGCTGGAGAAGGAGCTTGCATCCTTTCTGCAGCAACACACAGATTTTCAGAAACAAAGATAACAATAACGTTAAGCAGCAATCATTCGAGTGACAACTCCTGGTTGTTGCTTTTATTATTTGACAGCTTCCTTTCAGCTGCGTTTCAGTCTAAACTGAAAGATAGAAAAATACGTAAATGCCTGCAAAATGATGGAAGCGGGCGCAGAAAGGAAGCCAACATGTTAAAAATCAAAGCTGCCGTTAATTACGGCCCGAAGACCCCGTATCAGATTGAAGATGTCGAACTTGCCGATCCGCGCGGCGATGAGGTACTGGTAAAGATTGTAGCCAGCGGTATCTGCCATACAGATGAATTCGGAAAGGGCATCGGCCTGCCGACACCGCTTGTTCTCGGCCATGAAGGCGCCGGCATTATCGAAAAGCTCGGCGACAGTGTACAGGGATTCGAGGTGGGTGATCATGTCCTCTTCTCCTTCGCAACCTGCGGACACTGCAAGAACTGCATCTCCGGCATGCCGGCTTACTGCGAGAGCTTCAATCAGATTAACTTCGGCGGCATCGGTGCGGACGGAAAGACAAAACTTTTCAAGGATGGAAAGCCGGTCTCCATGTTCTTCGGTCAGTCCTCTTTTGCTCAGTATTCTGTTATCACTTCCAGAAACATCGTCAAGGTCGACAAGGATCTTGACCTTGCAATACTGGCTCCGTTTGGCTGCGGTATCCAGACCGGTGCAGGTGCTGTCTTAAATGCAATTGATCCGGACTGCACTGACAGCATCGCCATCTTCGGCTGCGGTGCTGTCGGTATGAGCGCTATTATGGCGGCAAAGGTTGCAGGCTGCCGTCAGATCGTTGCAGTCGGCGGCAATGCGAAGAGTCTGGAACTGGCAAAAGAGCTCGGCGCAACACATACCGTCAACAGAAAGCTTCTTGAAGAGGGGCAGTCCATTGCAGCTGCCGTACAGGAAATCTCCGGAGGCGGCGTCAATTATGCAATCGATACATCCGGAAACGGCAACATGATTTCCAATGCAGTGAAGTCAACCGCTTATCACGGCACCATCGTTGTACTGGCACCGACCGGAAGCATCGAGAACTTCAATGTCGGTGCAGATATCTTAATGATGACCCGTACACTGAAAGCCTGCTATGAAGGCGATTCCATCCCGCAGATCTTCATTCCGAAGCTGGTACAGCTCTACAAGGAAGGCAAGTTCCCGGTTGATAAGATCATTAAGACCTATGACTTCGCCGATATCGTACAGGCAGAAAGCGATTCTGCTTCCGGCAAGGTAATCAAGGCTGTTGTCAGAATGTAAGTTGTTGTCAAACATAAAAAAGATGATTTGCGGGAGATCGATCACAGAACCTGCGAAATAAGCATAAAGCAGCCGATTAAGGCACTGTAAAAACAGGATTTTTATATAAACAGGAAGAGTAATTCGACATTTCGGATCACTCTTCCTGTTTTGCTATTTTATCAGATGCAACCAGCATACGAGTCGAAATTACTTACACGATTAAGTGAAATAACCAAAAATAATTGCAAAAACGCCGTAGAAAATGATATGTTGCACAAGTCTTAAATTCTTTATGATTGATCCATCAGCTAATTAACAACCTGAACGTAAAAAGATGTTGAAGATTGATCCGCCGGCTGCGAACAGGCGGGCGGCAGGCACATCATACCAAGGAGAAAATGCCATGAAAAATGCAAAGGTAACGGTTAACCGTTTATTTGAAATCGGTGAAGTAAAGGACACCATGTTCTCATCTTTCACGGAGCATCTCGGAAGAAGTATTTACTCCGGTATCTATGAGCCGGGTCATCCGGATGCAGACGAAGGCGGTTTCCGTAAGGATGTTATGGATCTGGTTAAGGAACTGAAGGTTCCGGTTATCCGTTATCCGGGCGGCAACTTCGTATCCTGCTATGACTGGCATGACGGCATCGGTCCGAAGGATCAGAGACCTCGCAGACTGGACTATGCATGGTCCACAATCGAAACGAACGAATTCGGCATCGATGATTTCTGCCAGTGGGCTGAGAAGATCGGTGTGGAGCCGATGATCGCAGTCAACCTCGGAACAGGAAATATCAAGGATGCAGGCGATCTCGTAGAGTACTGCAACTTCCCAGGCGGCACATACTGGAGTGATCTCCGTATCAAGAACGGCCACAAGGAGCCGTATAATGTCAAATACTGGTGCCTCGGAAACGAGATGGAAGGAAGCTGGCAGGCAGGTCATCTTTCAGCTGAGGACTACACAAAGAAGGCACTTGAGGCAGCCAAGATCATGAGATGGGTTGACCCGTCAATCAAGTTGGTTGCCTGTGGAAGCAGCTATGAGATGCTTCCGACATACATGGAATGGGATCGCAAGATGCTCACAGAGCTGTGGGATCAGGTAGATTACCTCTCTACACATAACTACACAATGAACGCAGGCCAGGGCACAACCAATTACCTTGCCGCTTACAAGCAGCTGGATGATCACATCAAGAACAGCGCACGCGTAATTGAGTACGTAAAGGCAAAGAATCATTTCAAGAAAGACATCAAGATCTGCCTCGATGAGTGGAATGTCTGGAACTTCCAGGATATCAAGCTCGATTCTCTTGATGATCTGGCAGGCCTGACCACATTCGAGATGACTTCGGCAGAGAAGTGGGAGATCGCTCCTTCTATTCTTCAGGAAAAATACAGCCTGCTTGATGCAACTGTATGCGGCGGACTCGGTATCACACTGCTGAACAATGCAGACGTAGTTGATATTGCATGCCTCGCACAGCTGATCAACGTCATTGCACCGATTACAACAAAGCGCGGCGGCGGAGTGCTGAAGCAGGCTATCTACTATCCGTTCTACCTGCTGAGCAATTACGGACGCGGCACAGCACTGAAACCTGTTGTTGATGCTCCGAAGGTAGCTACAGAATTCGGTGATCTGAATGTTGTAGAACCGGCTGTCATCTATGACAAGGACAAGGATGAATTCCATGTATTCATTCTGAATACAGACCAGGAAGAAGCTGTCAAGGTAGACTTTGAGCTTCAGGGCTACGGCGATCGCAAGGTTGTTTCTCACTGCGTACTGGCAGGACCGTCCGCTGAGACCATCAACACCTTCGAGAAGCCAGATGAAGTCGGAATGAAAGAGCTTCCGGTCAGCGGCTCGACAGAAGCAGAGCTTCCGGCGATGTCCTGGAATATGCTGATCCTGAAGTAAGAGGGGGAAGAACATGGCTCACGAAGTCATACTTGAAGCAAAAAACATAGTTAAAAATTTTGGTCTCACACATGCGCTTAAGGATGTCTCGTTTGACATCCGGCGCGGTGAGATTATCGGTCTGATCGGAGAGAACGGTTCCGGAAAATCCACATTTTCATCCATTATTTCCGGTGTATATCCTCCGACTTCAGGAAGTATGAAGCTGGAAGGTGAAACCTATAAGCCGACGAGTATTCTGGATGCACAGAACCATGGCATTTCGATGATCGCACAGGAGATGGGAACACTCGCCAGTATCCGTGTGGCCGACAATATTTTCCTCGGAAAAGAACAGCTGTTTACAACGCACGGTGTTGTAAATAAGAAAAAGATGTACAGCGAGGCTCAGAAGGCAATCGACAAGGTGGGGATTAAGGGTATTGACCCAAAGGCACCGACATCAAAGTACAGCTTTGAGGACCGAAAGCTGATCGAGGTAGTCAGAGCACTGTATTCTGAGCCGGATATCTTCATCGTTGATGAGACAACAACAGCGCTGTCACAGAGCGGTCGTGAAGTGATCTACCGGATCATCAGGGAATTTCAGGCAAACAACCGCACTGTCCTGTTCATCTCTCACGATCTCGAAGAGCTGATGAGCATCTGCACACAGATGATCGTCCTCCGCGACGGCAACTTCATCCGGGCACTCGAGAGAGATGAGTTCGATGAGGCACTGATCAAGGAGCTGATGGTCGGACGTAAGCTGGATGACAATTACTACAGAAGTGATTACGATCCGACTTTCAGTGACGAGGTTGTACTTCGCACAAAGGATCTGCATGTGAAGGGAAGCCTCAACGGTGTCTCACTTGAGCTTCACAAAGGAGAGATTCTCGGTATCGGAGGACTGACCGACTGCGGTATGCATGATCTTGGCAAGGCTGTCTATGGAGGCATAAAGCCGGTCTGGGGAGAGGTTACACTCGGTGACGGCACAAAGATTACTTCAGAGAAACAGGCGATGGAGCATCATATCGGCTATGTTTCGAAGAACAGAGACCAGGAGTCGGTAATCCTGACATCCAGTATTCTGGATAATCTGGTTCTTCCGTCATTTAAGAGCGTCAGCAAGGCCGGACTTATCTTCAAACTTGCCGAGAAGAAATTCTCAAAGGGTGTGATCGATCAGATGAGCATCAAGTGCAGCTCCCCGATGCAGGATGTCGGAGATCTCTCCGGCGGCAATAAGCAGAAGGTTGCATTTGGCAAATGGTTAGGAAATGATTCTCAGATCTTTATTCTTGACTGTCCGACGCGAGGAATCGATATCGGTGTCAAGGCTGCTATGTATCAGCTGATGTATAAGCTGAAAAAAGAGGGAAAAGCAATCCTCATGATCTCCGAAGAACTTCCGGAGCTGATCGGTATGAGTGACCGGATCCTCATAATGAAGGACGGACAGGTTAAGAAGTGCTTTGACCGTTCACCGGAGCTCACAGAATCCGAGCTGATTAAGGAAATGTTGTAAGGAGGAATGACCGGAATGAATGAAAAGACAATTCAGACAGGTGCTTTGTCGGAGGTATCCACACTGACACCGAAGGAGAAGGCTCTGAATACAGCGAAGAAGCTGGTTCCGTTCCTGGGCATTATCCTGATGATCATCATCTTCCAGACAGCAGGTCACGGAAAGCTGCTGGCAAAGGGCAATGTAAACAGTATCATTAATCAGACCGTTTATGTTGCGATCATGTCCTTCGGAGCAGTCTTTGTCTACTCGCACGGAGGCATGGATCTTTCCTACGGAAGTATTCTTGGTTTCAGCGTTCTGATCGGTATCTTTGTTGCGAATACCGGCGCACCGCTGCCCGTCATTATTCTGTCGAATATCGGAGCAGCACTGATCTGGTCGCTGCTGAACGGTTTTTGTTCCATATATCTTAAGGTGTCTTCATTTATTGTTTCCTTGTGTATCATGTACATGTGCCGCGGAATTCTGAATACGGTCTGCGCGTCGCAGAAGTACAGTGTACCGGTGGAAATCTATTCCTACGACAGTCGGCAGATCAAGTTGACAGTGCTGATTATCTCTTTCATCGTCTGCTACTTCCTGTTCGAGAAGAGTGCTCTCGGCAAGGCGAACAAGGCGATCGGAGGTAACGAACGCGCGGCAAGAATCGCAGGTGTCAATGTTGAGAAGATGCGCATGCTGGCTTACATTGTGAGCGGCATCACGATCGGAATCTCAGCTTTCATCCTGATGGCACGCGCAGGCTCCGTCAGTACATCGACAGGTCAGGGACTGGAGATGAACGTTGTTACCGCGCTCGTGCTTGGAGGAGTTCCCCTTTCCGGTGGATCGCGTGTAAGGATGTCAGGCGCACTGGTGGGCAGTTTTTCTGTCATTATCTTACGCAACGGACTGATAATACTTGGAGTAAATGAACGACTGGTAGAAGGAATTCAGGGTATTGTGCTGTTGCTTCTTGTTCTTCTGACCTACGTCAAGAACAAGGATGGTATTGAGAATTGATCCAGTTATATGAGCATGAAAACTGCTCAAAAGTAAAACTAACAATGGAGGATTGAACGAATGAAAAAGTTATCAAGACGTATTCTGGCAGTGATCGTCACTCTTGCAACAATCTTCACAATGGCTTTCCCGGTAATGGCTGCAGACTCTACAACAACAGCTGTCTGGGGAAATGAAGCAGGCGCCGGTGAGGTAGTCGGTGATGCGAACGGAAAGTACACCATCGGTGTTGTTATCCACACAACAACAGACTTCCTCTGCGCAAAGTATAAGGCTTATTCCGATTATCTCGGCAAGGCATTCGGCGTCAGATTCAACTATTACATCATTGAGAACTTTGCAGATGAAACCTACCTTGCAGCAATCGAAAACCTTTGCGGCCAGGGCGTAGACGGTATCATTACAACAAACTTCTCCGGCACAGCAGTCCTTCAGGGCCTGAAGATCTGCGAAGAGAGCGGTGTATATCTCGGTGTCGGCTGGGCATCCATCGACGAAGCAATCAGAGATCAGGTTTTCGCAAGTGATTATTTCGTAGGCGCTTCTTATGAATCCGATTATGATGCAGGCCAGAGAATTATCGAAAGCCTCATCGAAGAAGGCTGCACAAACATCGCTCCGATCGGCTATGAGCCGGGCATCCGCTGCCATGATGAGCGCTGGAGAGGCATGATGGACGCTTTCGAAGCTCATCCGGAAATCAAGAAGGCCGGTGAGTACAGAGGTCTTGAGTTCACAAAGGCTGTTGAAGATTATCTTGCATCTGATGAAACTATCGACGGCATCGCTATCACACTGCTCGGCATCGAGTACTGCCAGGAGCCGATCAAGTCTGCAGGACGTGAAGGCCAGGTCAAGATCGCTTTCTGCGACCTTTCCGAGAACTGCGGCAACTCTCTTGAGAGCGGCGACACAACACTTGCAGTCGGCGGCCAGTATGTAGACGTTGTCTTCCCGTTCGTACTTCTTTACAACGCTCTTGAAGGACATGCAATGGAGAAGGTCGAAATCCCGGTCAACTTTATCTACTGCTACAGCGGTGAAGAGTTTGAAAACTACATGACATACCTTCATAATGACGGCGTCTTCGCATACACAGAAGAAGAGATCGCTCCGCTCCTTGAGGACGGTGCATCTTCCGAAACTCTGGTAGAGATGGGCGCAAGCTACAGCACAGAAGATACACAGGCAAGACACGCTGCATAATACGCAGAAGTTTTGCACATGGAATCGGCATCCGGGAATTGAAACGATTCCCGGGATGCCGGACCATCGGATCTGAGTGCCGTGGTGCCGGCAGGCATCCGGCAGACGATCACCGGAAAGGGGAACTTTTTACATGAGTAATGGATCTGAGCGGATTAAAAATGTAATCAAGGTACTGGCACTTCCGGTACTGGTCTATGTGGCTTTTTTTATCCTCTCGAGAGGAAAATTCGGGAAGCCTGAGAGCATTCTGATGAACTTTAAACAGACATTGGCACCAACACTGATTTCCTACGCGATGATGAGCAACATGCTTTGCAACAGACTCGACTTAAGTGCCGGATCGGTTGTCATGCTCGCAGCAATGGTTGGTGCAAAGATGGTATACCTCTACGATATCGGTCTGGTGCCCTTCGCACTGATCGTAATCGGTGTCGGCATCCTTGCAGAAACAGTAACAGGTATCGTCTACAGACTGCTTCGCGTACCCGCCATCGTCACATCCCTCGGTATGTGCATGATCTATGAGACACTTTCCAATCTGGCAAGTATCTCCTGGGTTACAGCAATCTCCGGCGATACAACAACCTTCGGAAGATTTCCGTATTGCGTGATCATCTTCGTCATCATGTTCATCTTAATGTGGGTGATCTACAACAATACAAAATTCGGTTATAATGTTCGTGCCTGCGCTAATTCACAGGCTATTTCGAAAAATGCCGGTGTCAATACAAAGCGTACCGCATTCATGTGCTATGTAGTGGCCTCTGTATTCCTCGGAGTTGCATCCTTGCTGAAGATCTCGATTCAGGGATCGATTGATACGCCGATGTATATGTCCAGTACCAACATTATCTTCAACTGCCTTCTTGGTATCTATGTTGGTATTGCACTGCAGAACTACTGCAATATCCTGATCGGCATCTTTGTCGGCAACTTCGTCCTGAATATGCTGACAACAGGTCTGATGAACATGGGTCTTTCTTCATCACTTCAGGATACGGCATCAGGCATCTTCCTTTTGATTATTATGATCTTTACCTATAACAGCCAGAGAGTGCTCGATTATTTCGCAGCAAAGAAGGAGCATGCTATGCTGGCAAAACGTTACCAGGCATAAGAACGGACAGCAGTCCGCACGGAGCACTCGCCGCGCGGCATAAAAACAGAATTGAGACAGACCGGAGTAGGCACTTTCGTACTTGCTCCGGTTTATTTCCTGTTATAATCACAGATAGATATATTATCAGAATCGGAGAAGTAACAGATGATCAAAGTGATGCTTGTAGATGATGAAGAGATGGCATTGCAGTTTCTTCAGGGACTGATTGACTGGGAATCTTACGGATTTCAGATGGTGGGAAGCGCAGACAATGCAGGAACTGCGCTGAAGATGTTTTTGCAGCGGCGTCCGCAGTTGATTATATCTGATGTCAAGATGCCCGGAAACAGCGGTCTGGATTTCATCTCTGAGGTCAGAAAATATGACAGTGATGTGAGAGTTCTCTTTTTATCCGGCTATCAGAGCTTTGACTTTGCACGCCGTGCGATGCAGCTGGATTCCGAGGACTATCTGCTGAAGAGCGATCTGACAAAAGAAAACTTGCTTTCCCATCTGCTTCCTCTGAAGCAGAAGATCGACCAGAAAGCCAGAATGCAGAAATACACGCTGCGCTCGATCATGGAAGATCTGTTTTCCGGAAAATATGAGGAGGCTTACTATCGCTCTGTTCTTTCAGAGCATGATTTCCGTAAGCTTGGACGGGAGTATATCTATGTGATCTTCGGTATGCGCAAGATTCCTGATTTTGTCCGTGAGATTCTTCCGAATTACGAGGACGACTGGTATGAGGAAGAGTATCGCTGCGAGAACTTAATAGAGAATGAAGCAGCATCCTTCGGCATGACAATCGTATCCAGCTTTTCTCTGAGTTCACATACAAAACTTGCCGTGTTGGATCCCGGAATAAAAGACAGTGCAGAGCTGGTGTCAAGCCTTTCTTCTTATGCACACGCAGTGTGTGAGCATCCGGAAAGCAGACGCCTGTTTGCCCTGTATTTCTCTGAGAGAATGACAATTCGACGCTTCCTTACAAAGTGGCAAAGCATGCGGCCAGAGATCCTGAATGCATATATGAAGCCGGGCGCATGGGTTCGGGACGGCTATTCTATGCTCGGCAGTGCCGCCTCACACAAAGCGGCGAAAAAAGACGCTGATGAGAGGGAAGAGATCAATGAGACACAGATCATCGAATCGCTCAAGAAGGGCGAGAGAGAACTTGCCGATGCTGCACTTTCGGAGCTGCGGAACGCAGTGAAGCAGGAAGACGGAACAGCTTATCTCTGGCATATGAAAAAGCTGATCGGTGTTGTCGCATATTTTGACGGCAGAGTCCTGAACAGCGAGACACACATGCATTTTTCAGCCTATGAAAAAGCACGTGCATACAGACTCTTTGACTGCCGTGAGATGACGGAGTTTATTGCATCCAAGCTGGAGGAGCTGATCAGTATCTTCAGCTATCAGGGAACTAAAAAATATTCAAGAAGCATCTCGGCAGCAATTGCATTTATCCGCGAGAACTATATGGATATGGAGCTGTCGACAGCGATGGTATCCGGCAAGGTCGGGCTCAGTGAATCCTGGCTTTCTACAAAGTTCAAGGATGAGGTAGGCATGAGCGTGTCGGATTACATCAACGGTATTCGTGTGGAAAATGCAAAGCGCATGCTGGAGGAGTCCGATCTCATGATTTATGAGGTGTCTGATCAGTGCGGATTCACTTCGAACCAGTATTTCAGCAAGGTGTTTAAAGCCATTGTCGGAAGCACGCCGAACAGATACCGCAAGGAGCATTCCTGACGGGAGGGACATAAGAGCGATGAAGCTGGCTTTTAGAATTATTGCATCGCAGATTGTGATTACGGTGATCACGGTGGTATTCTCGCTAATCTTAATTCCGGAACTGATTTTCAGCAATTTCCGCGGATCAATTCAGGCACAGACCACAAATTATACGCTTCAGATCATGAGTAACATCAGCAGCAAGCTTAGTGAAAATCGCCGCATTGCCAACGTGTTGGCAGCAGATGAGGGCCTGAAAGAACAGATTCTTGCTTACTATGATAATCCGAAGGAGTCAGAGCTTGCAGGAATCCGGCTTTATCTGTCCGGCTTCTTTCTGCGGGACAGTCTGCCGTCCTACAAATTACTGGGCGTCTACATCTCTATGGATGACGGCGGGGAATTCACCTCGGTCGGATTCTCCGAGGATGTAAAGCAGTATCTGAAAGAGACAATCATACCGGAGTTGAAGGAAACAAAATCAGGGACGATGATGATTGATCCCTTTCAATTCTCCAGTAATTCCTCGACGATCTGGGCCAATAATTTCGAACAGGTCTATGGCTATGCGGTTCGCTTCAAGGCAGGGAATAAAGTCGGTACGCTGACTATGCTCTCACCGTTTGACGATGTCGTCTACCTGCTTTCGGGAGTAAAAGACAGCTGCCGGGACTACCAGCTGCTGAATACCGAAAACACAGTGCTCTACAGCAGCCAGAAGGAGTCTCTGATCCTCGCTGAGCAGATACTGGATACGATCACATACGGGGAGACATTTCAGAGCGGCTATACGAGTGACCGAAAGAGCTTATCGGTTGTCACTTTTACACAGGACAATGCGAAGTGGAAGCTGATCTGCCGGCTTACAAAGGGCGAAATCATTGCACAGAACAGAAAGATCTTTCACTTCAGCGTGATGATGATGATCGTCTTTGAGATTCTGGCCAATATTGTGACGGCAGTGGCGGCAGAGCGGGTGCTTCGCCCGCTGAATGAAGTCTCAGCCAAGATGAGCAAGGTCGCAGACGGCAATACACATGTTCATATCGCCTATCAGGCCAACGATGAGGTCGGTGACGTTGTCAATGCATTCAACCTGATGACACGGAAACTCAGTGATTATATCCGTCAGCTGATTGAAAAGGAAAAGCTGGAGCAGAAGCTGCGTTACAGTATCCTGATTTCCCGGGTTGATCCCCACTTTATCTATAACACGATGAACACCATCACCTATCTGGCAGAGCAGAATCGCTGCAAAGATGTAGTTGTCGTCAATAATGCGATGATCGGGATCATGCGAGACAGGCTTCGCATAGAACTGACCGATGTATTCGATACAGTCAGTCAGGAGGTGGAGGTGCTGCAGCAGTACTTCACGATTCAGCAGTATCGCTTTGAGAAGGTCTTCAAGTATGAAATCGAAGTTCCCGTGGAACTGAAGGAACTGTATATTGCCAAGAGTATCCTGCAGCCGATAGCGGAGAATGCACTGCTTCACGGTATTCTGATGAATCGCGATGAAGATGGAGAACTGATCGGAGGACTGATTCGAATCTGTTTCTCGCAGAAGGATGCAGAGCATCTTCTCATCACAGTAGCGGACAACGGCATAGGCATGGATGCAGAGACCATTCAGAAAGTCATGCAGAAGGAGACAGGGAAAGAGCCACATATCCGCGGCAAGCATATCGGGGTGCGGAATGTGCGGAACAGAATAGATCTTCTCTATCAGGGAGAAGCGTCCTTCGAGATTGAATCCGGCGAGGAACAGGGCACAATCGTCAAGATGGTGCTGCCGATCAGAAAGAGGCCTGTGGATCTCAATGAGTTGGAGTGAGGGGAAATTATTAAAATGTAAGCTGTCGTCGAATCTAAAAAAATACATCTGAGCGCATAGCAAAATGCCGCTGTCGGGGATAATCACTCCGGCAGCGGCATTATTCATAATCATTTATTCGATTTAATAGCTTTTAAACTCAGGCTTTCAGAATCAGTCGTTCAGAATCTCCTGAATCTTCTCGTTGGTATCTGGCTGTGACGGCGTCAGAATTTCGTTGTTGCTGTAATACATGCCGTCGAACGGAACGCGGCTTTCCTCAACAGAGTAGTGGAGCAGGTCCGAAAGCTGGGCCATCAGAGAGACAACTTTGGCAGCGGAGAGATCGTGATCGACCACAGCCAGAACGTCTGCACCGACAGCTGCAAGCTGCTCGGCATCCATTGCACGGGCTTTTTTCAGCAGACCTTCCAGAACGGTTCTCTGTCTCTCCGTACGCTGGTAATCGTTGTTTCCGATCTTGCGGATGCGGGAGTAGGAGACAGCCTGATAACCGCTGAGGTTATAGGTGCCGGCAGATGGAAGATCCTCCGGAACCTCAGAGCCGTTGGTGCGGGCCATGGAGGAAGCCATGGAGTTCAGTGACGGAAGCTCTGCATCGGTGACGGTGATTTCAACGCCGCCGAAGCTGTCGATGACAGAGGCGAGGGAGTTGAAATTCACGCTGACATAGTTGTCGATTGTGACACCATAGTTGGAACTCAGCGTGGACATCAGCAGATCAGCTCCGCCGATGGCGAAGGCGGAATTCAGCTTGCGGACACCGTATCCCTCAATTTCCGAATACAGATCGCGCATGAAGGACATGAGATGAATCTTCTGTGTATTGGAATTGACGGAAACCAGAATCATGGAATCCGAGTTGCCGTTCCAGGAATCATCGCGGCGGTCTGAGCCGATGAACAGCAGATTGTACTGTCCGTTTTCTTCTGAAAATGCTGCGCCTTTTAAGGCATTCTTTAAAGCCTTTACAGCTTCCTGCGGATCGACCTCTTCAGCGGATGATGCAGCAGATGCGAAAACGGAGACTGCGGAAGCTGAAGAAGTAAAGGTCAGAGCAAACACAAGAAGCAGAAGGGTGAGGTGACGAAAAATAGTGTTCTTCATAAATACTCACTTTCCCGGTATGGTTTGATGCGATTTTTGTGGATACAGAGGGCCCGTTATCGGGGCAATCCTTTTATCATATATCACGAAAATTGCAAAAATACAAGCGACATTGCGGCGTCTGTGGTACAGTATTAGTTAGATACAATGCCCGCACTGCGGGACTTATATAAAGTATTGAAGAAATTCAAAATCTACAGAAAATGGGAGAGGAACTGCAGACATGAAAGGCATAATTCTCGCGGGAGGAGCCGGCACAAGACTCTATCCGCTGACCATGGTGACTTCAAAGCAGCTGCTTCCGGTCTATGACAAGCCGATGATTTATTATCCGCTTTCAACTCTGATGCTGGCCGGAATCAAAGATATTCTTGTTATTTCAACACCGACAGATCTTCCGAACTTTGAGCGTCTTCTGGGAGACGGCTCCGATTACGGAATCAGCTTATCCTATCGCGTGCAGCCGTCACCGGACGGACTTGCACAGGCATTTATTATCGGAGAAGATTTTATCGGTGATGAGGCCTGCGCGATGGTACTCGGAGACAATATCTTCTACGGAAACGGCTTCGGCAAGGCTTTAAAGGCAGCAGCAGCCAATGCGGAAAAATCAGCCAGAGCAACGGTTTTCGGCTACTATGTAACTGATCCGGAGCGTTTCGGTGTCGTGGAATTCGATGAGAACAATCAGGCAGTTTCAATCGAAGAAAAGCCTGCAGAGCCGAAGAGTAATTATGCTGTAACCGGTCTTTACTTCTATCCGAAGGGTGTTGCAAAGAAGGCACACGAGGTCAAGCCTTCTGCCCGCGGAGAACTGGAGATTACCACACTGAACGAGATCTATCTGAAGTCCGGACTGCTGGACGTTCAGCTTCTCGGCCGCGGTTATGCGTGGCTTGATACCGGAACAATGGACAGCCTGGCTGATGCAGGAAGCTTCGTACAGATGATTCAGAACCGCCAGGGCATCGTGATCTCCGCTCCGGAGGAGATTGCATACGGCAACAAGTGGATCAGCAGAGAGACACTGCTTGAATCTGCTGCCAAGTATGGCAAGTCACCGTACGGCGCACATCTGAAGGCGGTTGCGGAAGGCAGGATCAAGTATTGAGCGGAGTAAATGAAATGCAGTATGAGATTCGTTTGATCCGTCCTGATGAGCTGCCGCAGGTTATTGAGCTGGAGCAGACCTGTTTCCCTCCGAATGAAGCCTGCTCTCCGAAGCACCTGAGCGAGCGCTATGAGGCGGCTCCGGAACTGTTTCTGGGAGTGGAAAACCGGGAGACGGGACTGCTTGTCGGTATGCTGAACGGAATTGCCGTGAACGAGGAGCATTTCCGGGATGAATTCTTTACGGATATTGCACTTCATAATCCGAAGGGCGCACAGGTGATGCTCTGCGGACTTGAAGTACTTGCGGAACACCGCGGCAGAGGGCTTGCCCGAAAGCTTGTGGAGACTTACGCAGCAATTGAACAAAAACGCGGAAGAGCAAAGCTTGTTCTGACCTGTCTGGATGAGAAGGTGGAGATGTACCGGAAAATGGGTTTCAACGATCTTGGTATGGCACACTCTACATGGGGCGGAGAAGAATGGCATGAGATGGTCAGAGATCTGATTCCCGCGTCATAAAGCAAATTCAACGTGCCGCTGACATGAAAGACACACATTGTGCTGTATTCATGCCGGCGGCAGGCTTTAAAAGGGGAAGAGATGAAAAAGGTCGTTACGAATAAGAATACGGTCATGTCGGAGGTTATGCATGACTTTATTGTCAGACAGGTCAAGGTGCTGGATCTGCTTCTTGTCACCCTGCCCTTTGCCCTTGTCTGGATCTTTTATTACGGAGAACGCATTGCAGCCCCTTATTACCGAAACGGCAATCTGCTGATTATCGTGCTGTTTGCCGTTCTTTACACGACCTACGGCCGCATCTATGACGGCTTTCTGATCTCCTACTTAAGAATATCGGAAATGATCTACAGCCAGGCAATTGCGGCGATTGTCAGCGACCTGATCATGTATATTCTGATCTGGTTTCTTGCAAGGCACATCGCGAATCCACTTCCTCTGCTCGGCGCACTGGGACTGCAGCTTCTGGCAGTCACGATCTGGAGTACACTCGCTCACCGCTGGTATTTCCGGACATTTCCCCCGCTGAAATCGGTGATTGTCTATGACATGCGCGAGGGACTGGAAAAAGTCATTGAAAAGCACGAGCTCAGCAAGAAATTCAGAATTGTAAAGACGCTGCAGACGAAGGAATGCCTGCGTGATCTCACGGTGCTTGACGGCATCGAATGTGTGTTCGTCAGCGGCGTTCACAGCCACGAGCGCACTGCCATTCTGAAATACTGTATTGCAAATGACATTCAGATGTACGTGATTCCGCAGGTGGGGGATATTCTGATGAGTGCGGCAAGAAACATGCATATGCTGCATCTGCCGGTTTTATGTGTCAGAAGATACTGTCCGAGGCTGGAATTTCTGGTTGTGAAGCGTCTCTTTGATATCGTTGTTTCGGGAACGGCACTTATTGTACTCAGTCCCGTGTTCCTTGTGACAGCGGTCATGATTAAGCGCTGTGACGGCGGTCCGGTCTTCTACAGACAGCGCCGGCTCACAAAAGACGGCAGAGAATTCATGATCTACAAGTTTCGCAGCATGAGAGTGGATGCGGAGAAGGACGGCGTCGCAAGACTTTCGACAGGAGAAAAAGACGACCGCATCACGCCGGTCGGCAGATTTATCCGCGCACACCGGATTGACGAACTGCCGCAGCTGCTCAACATCCTCAGCGGATCCCTTTCCATTGTCGGTCCGAGACCGGAGCGCCCGGAGATTGCGGAGCAGTATGAGAGGGAAATGCCGGAGTTCAGACTCAGGCTGCAGGCGAAGGCCGGTCTGACCGGCTACGCGCAGGTATACGGCAAGTACAACACCACACCGTATGACAAGCTGCAGATGGATCTGATGTATATTGCGCATGCAAGCTTTGCCGAGGATCTGAAGATCATGTTTGCAACAGTGAAGATTCTGTTTATTCCGGAGAGCACCGAAGGAATTGACGAAGGAAAGACAACTGCGTAACAGGAACAGCTGAAAATCCGGTGTGCAGATATGATATATAGAGATGCAATACATGGAAAACCGGATATAAAAAATGGGGAAGGGCTCTTTCAGATGCCCTTCCCCGTATAACGTTCAGCAGCTGAGAATCAATCCCGTCTGAACAGATCTCTGGTATAGACTTTATCCTTTACATCATCCAGGCAGTTGTCGTAGCGGTTGGCAATGATGGACTGGCTGCGCTTTTTGAACTGTTCCAGATCGTTGACGACCGGGCTGCCGAAGAAGGTCTCGCCGTCCTTCAGATTCGGCTCGTAGATGATGACGGATGCGCCTTTTGCCTTGATGCGCTTCATGACGCCCTGGATAGAGGAGTGACGGAAATTATCCGACTTGCTCTTCATGGTCAGGCGGTAGACGCCGATGGTCACGTCCTTTTCGAGACTGGAATTCCACTGATTCTGCGTCTCGTAGGAATAATAGCCGGCCATCTGCAGGACGCGGTCTGCAATGAAGTCCTTTCGCGTGCGGTTGCTTTCTACGATGGCTTCCATCATATTCTGCGGAACATTGTTGTAGTTGGCCAGAAGCTGCTTGGTGTCTTTCGGGAGGCAGTAGCCGCCGTAGCCGAAGGACGGATTGTTGTAATGCGTGCCGATGCGCGGATCGAGGCAGACGCCGTTGATGATGTTCTGCGTATCCAGACCCTTGATTTCCGCATAGGTGTCCAGCTCGTTGAAGAAGGAGATGCGCAGCGCCAGATAGGTGTTGGCGAAGAGTTTGACAGCCTCGGCCTCGGAAAAGCCCATAAACAGGGTATCAATCTCTTCCTTCAGGGCACCTTCCTTCAGCAGTCCTGCAAATGTATGTGCAGCCTCTGTCAGCTCCGGATCACTCTCATCGGTTCCGATGATGATGCGGGACGGATAGAGATTGTCGTACAGGGCTTTTGACTCGCGAAGGAATTCGGGACTGAACAGGATACGGGGGGTATAGAATTTCTCGCGGATATGTGCGGTGTAGCCGACCGGGACCGTGGATTTGATAATCATAAATGCAGCCGGATTCTCTTTCAGCACAAGTTCTATGACGGCCTCGACAGCGGATGTATCAAAGTGATTCTCCCTGCTGTCGTAATTGGTCGGGACGGCAATGACAACAAAGTCTGCCTGACGGTAGGCAGCGGCTCCGTCTGCAGTGGCTGTGAGATCCAGCTCTTTTTCTTTCAGATACAGTTCGATATAATCATCCTGAATAGGAGACTGTTTCTGGTTGATCAGATTGATCTTTTCGGGGATAATGTCTACGGCGGTCACATGATGGTGCTGTGCGAGAAGCACTGCAACAGAAAGACCGACATATCCTGTTCCGGCAACAGCGATGTTCATGGATTCGGGCCATTCCTTTCCTGCTGATCTGCATAGTTTCGTAAGATCAGATTACAGAATAGCGCACACAGGCCGGTTTGAAAAGGGGAAATAAAAGGAGAATATTGTGTCACAAAGCAAGGTAGTCAAAAACTATATCTACAATACGGCGTACCAGATTCTGGTGCTGATTGCACCGCTGGTGACAACACCGTATGTATCCCGTGTGCTGGGGCCGGAGGGAGTCGGCATCTACAGCTACGGTCAGTCTATTGCAACGTATTTTGTCTTTATCGGCATCTTCGGTACGACGATGTACGGACAGCGAGAGATCGCCTATGTGCATGACGATCCGGTCCGTCGATCGCAGATCTTCTGGGAGATCGTGCTGATCAAGAGTCTGGCGGTTGCCTTATGTACGGCGGTGTATATCGCTGTATTTGCTCACGGAAGGCAATATTCCGCGGTTTTTCAGGTGTTGATAGTGGAAGTCGCTGCCACAGCATTTGACATCACCTGGTTCTTTATGGGACTGCAGAATTTTAAGCTGACGGTCATCCGCAATACGATTGTGAAACTGATCGGCATCATTCTGGTCTTCGTCTTTGTCAAAAAGCCGGAGGATGTCGTCATCTACACAGCCTGCATGACACTGCCGACATTTATCGGAAATCTCAGCTTATGGTTCTCACTTCCGAAGTATCTCGTCAGAGTAAAGCTGACGAAAGAGCGGCTGCTGAGCCACATCCGTCCGACGTTTGCACTCTTTGTGCCGCAGCTGGCAACAGAAGTTTACGTGCTGCTGGATAAGACGATGCTCGGTGCGCTGGCAAGCAATATTGATGAGGTCGGCTTTTATTCGCAGGCATCAAAGATCGTTAAGATCGTGCTGCTGCTCGTTACTTCGCTGGGCAATGTCATGATGCCGGCAATGGCGGAGGCATACGCAAAAGGCAAAGAGGATGTCGTGGTCAACAGCATCCGCAAGGCTTTCCGTTTTGTCTTTATGCTGGGCTTTGCCCTGATGTTCGGTCTGTGCGGTATCTCGAAGAATTTCGTTCCGATCTTCTTCGGACCGGGCTATGATAAGGTTATCATCCTGATGATTGCGATCTCCCCGATTCTGATTCTGATTGCGATGAGTAATGTCATGGGTCGTCAGTATCTCGTTCCGACCAGACAGGAAAAGGGCTACAGCATGTCGGTTATCAGCGGTGCCTGTGTGAACTTCCTGCTGAATCTGCTGCTGATCCGTCAGTTTGAGGCCTACGGTGCATCCATTGCAACCGTTGTGGCAGAGCTCACGGTCACGCTGATTCAGGCCTACTGGGTTCACAAGAAGATCAATATGTTCGAATGCGTCGGCTCCGGCGTCCGCTATCTGCTGATCGGCCTGGTGATGGGTGTCTGCGTCTATCTGACCGGTGAGGCGCTGCCTGGCGGCATCGTGACGCTCTGCGTCCAGGTGCTTGTCGGCATGGCTGTATACGGCGGCGCACTATTGCTGCTGAAAGATCCGCTTCTGATGGAAGGAAAGCAGATGCTGATGAATCGAAAGAAGCGGTGAGGGACAGTCGACTGCTGCGACAGAAGAAAAAGATTGTATTATTATAATGATAAAAACGTACGAATTTTCGATAAAAACGTACGAAATGCTTGGAAGCAGGTGTCCTCTTGTGTATTATGATAAATATAAGGAGGTAGATGCCATGTCCATTACGGCAACTGAATTAAAAATGAACCTTGGAAAATATCTGCTGCTCTCAGAAACAGAAGATATTTATATTACGAAAAACGGAAAGGTTATCTCGAAACTGTCTAATCCGAATAGAGACAGAGTCGCAGAAATGGAATCATTATTTGGCATTATTCCTGCAGACATCACTTGTGAAGAAGCAAGAGAGGAACGTCTGAGCAAAGTATGAAAATTATCGTGGATACGTGCGTTATTATTGATGCATTGCAGAAGAGAGAACCATTCATGGAGGATGCGATCAGGCTGTGCTATGCTGTGGCAAATCAAAAATGTGATGCATTTGTACCGGCGAAGTCAGTAGCAGATCTGTATTATATTCTGCATCGCTCTTTACATAGTGATGCATTGACCAGAACTGCATTGAAAAAATTATTTCATTCGTTTGGCATTTTGGATACGACTGAGATGGATTGCAGAAATGCATTAACGTCACAAATGCCGGACTTTGAAGATGCAATGCTTGCAGAAACGGCGTACAGAAACAAAATAGATTATATAGTAACGCGAAATCTGAAAGATTATAAACACTCAGATATACCTGCCTGTTCTCCACAGGAAATTCTGAACATCATGAATTTAGAATGAGTATGATATAAACGAAAAGAGGAAAAATAAAGATGACAAAATATGATTATCTGGTAGTCGGTGCAGGCCTTTACGGTGCGATCTTTGCAAGAGAAGCAAAGAACCGCGGCAAGTCGGTTCTGGTCATTGACAGACGTCCGCAGATCGCAGGCAATGTGTACACGAAGGAAGTGGAAGGCATCCATGTTCATGAATACGGTGCGCACATCTTCCATACCAATAACAAGAAGGTCTGGGATTACATCACACAGTTTGCGGAATTCAACTGCTTCACCAACTCACCGGTTGCCAATTACAAGGGTGAGCTCTATTCCCTTCCGTTCAACATGTACACTTTCAATAAGATGTGGGGTGTTGTGACTCCGGAGGAGGCAGCAGAGAAGATTGCAGAGCAGCGCAAGGAGATCACAGGCGAGCCGCAGAATCTTGAAGAGCAGGCAATCTCACTTGTCGGCCGTGACATCTACGAGAAGCTGATCAAGGGCTATACAGAGAAGCAGTGGGGCAGAGACTGCCGCGAGCTGCCGGCCTTCATCATCAGACGCCTTCCGGTGAGACTGACATTTGACAATAACTATTTCAATGCTCTGTATCAGGGTATCCCGGTCGGCGGTTACACAAAGATGGTGGAGAATCTGCTGGACGGCATTGAGGTCAGACTGAATGAGGACTATCTGCTGAAGCGCGAGGAGTACAATGCACTTGCAGAAAAAGTCATCTACACAGGCCCGATCGATGCCTTCTTCGAGTATCGTCTGGGAACTCTGGAGTACCGCTCTGTCCGCTTCGAGACAGAACTGCTGGATATCCCGAATTTCCAGGGAAATGCAGCTGTCAACTATACAGACCGCGAAACTCCGTGGACACGTATTATCGAGCACAAGTGGTTTGAGTTCGGCAAGGATGCGGAAGGCAATGATCTGCCGAAGACCGTGATCAGCCGTGAGTACAGCTCTGAGTGGAAGCCGGGCGACGAGCCGTATTACCCGGTTAATGACGAGAAGAACGGTGCACTCTATGCGCAGTACAAGGCACTGGCAGAGAAGGAAGAGAACGTCATCTTCGGCGGCCGTCTCGGTGAGTATAAGTATTACGATATGGATGCCACAATCGCAGCAGTACTGCAGAAGTGCGAAGAGGTACTGTGAGGAACCGTTGAGCTCAAAAGGGCAGAAGGAGAGTACCCTGCCGGCAGTTTTGAGAGCATCATAAGTGAATGAAAAGAGATCCGTCATGCACGCTTTTTCGTACATGACGGATCTCCTTTGCTGTATAATGGGAACGTTGCAGGAGTTTGAAAAAGAAGCACGGCAGGAGGAACATGAGGTGAAACTTTTTAATACAGATTCGGTCTTATTTCGTATTATGGAACTTCTGAGAGAGCTTGCTCTGATGAATGTTCTGTTTCTGCTGTGCTGTATTCCGATTGTAACAATAGGAGCATCATACAAAGCGCTTCTTGCCTGCTGCTTTGATCTTGAATATGGGGAGGGCCGCTTTTCTGCTGCATTTTTTATTCGGAAATTCAAAGAAAACGCAGGAAAGTCAATCAGAATCTGGATACCGGGATGTCTGGTTATCCTGCTTCTGGGTTACAACCTTTCGTTCTGCATGGGGATATCCGGAAAGGCAGTGCGATTTGCAGGTGTCGGTGTCTATGCGGTCCTGATGATCTGGTGCTGCGGGGTGCTTCAGTACTACTTTGCATTTCTTGCAAGAGAGAGCGAAGGAAACGGAAAAGAGCTCAAAAACAGTATGATACTTGCGCTGGCAAAATATCCTGCAGTTGTATTGATGACTGTGTGCAGTGCATCTGCGGGCGTTATTCTGCTGCTTCCGGCTGCATGGGTCCTTCGCCTGCTTCCACTGATTCTGTTCTTCTGGTTTTCCAGTCCTGCACTGGTATGTGCGAGACTAATCGGGAAAACGGCAGCACCGTACTATCCGGAACTGTTTCGAAGCAGAGGACAAAACAGCAGTAAATAAGCAGGTTCGAATAGGAAAGCGTTTTCAAAAACAAAAAGCAAGTGGAAACAATCAACATAAAAACAGCGGTAAAACTGTTGAAACAGCTGAAAAACAAGGGCTGACAGCATTTTATATTGCTTTTATCACGAAAACAGTTAAGATGAATACAGGAAAACGCTTTCCTAACTTACATGCGAAGCGAGTCCTGTAAGAAGGAGAGTGTATATGGCAGTTACGATAGAGGACGTAGCGAAAGAGGCCGGAGTATCAATCGCAACCGTATCACGTGTGATTAACGGAACAAAGGCAGTCAGTCCGAAAACAGAACAGCGTGTTCTGCAGGCAATTGAGCATCTGCAGTTCAGCCCGAACCGTTTTGCGAAAGGACTTTCTTCCAATCGATCAGATATCATCGGTGTCATTGTGACAGATATCTCGAACTGGGTTATCGCAGCTGTGATTAAAGGAATCAACAGCGTATGTGCCGAGCATGGATATACACTGATGGTCTGTGAATCGGGCGGTGATCCTGAAAGAGAGAGACAGCTGCTTCAGCAGCTGCGGGAGCAGAAGGCGGCAGGAGCGCTTTTTGCGGGTCTGAATGTCACAACGGAAAGCACAGAGGAGATGCTCGAACAGGGTTACCCGATTGTGCTGGTGACACAGGAGGCTTCAGACGGAAAGCACCAGCTGACAACAGTGATCCATGACAATGTGGCCGCTGTTGTGGATGCCGTTAATTTCCTGTATGCAAACGGACATAGAAAGATTGCCTTTATCGGCGGTCTGAAGAATGACTATTCATCCAATATAAAGCGAACAGAAGGTTTCCTGAAAGCAGCTGCCGAGCTTAATCTGACTGTGCCGGAGAGTTATATCGTTAACGGCGATTTCAACTATGATTCGGGCTATGCCTGCATGCAGAAGCTTTATGAGGAAAATACGGTACTTCCGAGTGCGGTTATGGTCTGCTCGGATATGATGGCAGTCGGTGCGATTGCGTGTGCCGATCATCTTGGACTGAAAGTACCGGATGACCTTTCGGTTATGGGATTTGACGATTATGAGGTGGCGAGATATTACAGACCGTCGCTTTCCACTGTCAGAATTCCTTATTTCGAAGAGGGACGGCAGGCAGCGGAAGAGCTGTTCTCCATGATTGATGCAGGGGTGCAGACGACCGGAACAATTAAATATGTAAAGCATCAGGTGATCAGAAGAATGAGTGTTCGGGATATTAACAGATAAGTAAATCCCGCTTCCTGTGAAAATTCCTTCTGTACCTGCTGCGAAAAAAGGATTTAACGTATCAGACTGTGAGAACAGCCTGATGCGAAAGTGCAGTAAATCACATACAAAGGGATTTCAAAGGAGGAAACATGATGAAAACATCGAAGCGTTTACTTGCGTTATCTGCTTCTGCCATGATGGCGATGTCAGCTATGGTGCCGTCTGCAGTTATGGCTGAGTCTGTTGCAGAAGTCAGCCCGGAAGGCAGAACAGTTCTGACTTTCGCATTTGACGAGGGTGTCGGAACACCGACAGAAGAGGCAATTGCATTATTCAATGCAAGCCAGGATGAGATTTTCGTACAGTCCTATCATCTTCCGCAGGATGCCAACAACCTGCATGATGACTTCGTAAACAAGATGGTTGCGCAGGATACAAGCGTTGATATTATGGCTCTCGATGTTGTCTACATCGCTGAGTTTGCTTCTGCAGGCTGGGTTGCTGATCTGAGTGATCTGTACAGCGAAGAGGAGCTGGGAGCATATCTGGACGGAACAGTTGCAGGCGCTACAGTTGACGGAAAGCTTTATGCAGCTCCGTGGTTCACCAATGCATCCGCTCTGTTCTATCGTACAGATGTTCTTGAAGATCTCGGCATTACAGAAGTCCCGACAACATTCCAGGGATGGATTGATGTTTATGAGAAGCTTGATAAGGAATCCGGCATTGATTATGCATTCTGCTTCCAGGCAGCACAGAGCGAAGCTCTTGTCTGCAACTGGGTTGAATTCCTTGCAAGCTATGGCGCAAGCGTACTTGACGAAGAAGGCAAGCCGGCAGTTAATTCCGCTGAAGCAGTTGCTGCAACACAGGCAATGGCTGATTTCATCGGCAAATATGCTCCGGAAGGAACAACAACTTATGCAGAGACAGAGTCTCAGCAGGTATTCCAGGAAGGCAAGGCTCTTACCTGCCGTACATGGTCAGGCACATGGAACACCTTTAATGATGAAGCTCAGTCCGATGTTGCAGGCAAGGTCGGCATGACCGTACTTCCGGTTAATGCTGAAGGCGATACAGCTCACAGCTGCCTCGGCGGTCTTGACCTTGTTGTTAACACCTACATCGACGATGCACAGAAGGAAGCTGCAAAGACTTTCATCAAGTGGATGACTTCTGAAGAAGAAGAAAAGAACTTCTGCCTCAGCTCTTCTCAGCCGCCGACAGTAAAGGCTGTTTACCAGGATGCTGAAGTTCTTGAAGCAATTCCGTTCTACACAGATTTCTACTCCATTATCGAGAACGGCAAGGGCCGTCCGTCTTCTGCTAACTATGCTGAGCTGTCTGATGCAATTCAGCGTAATGTACATGCAGCACTGACAGGCGAAACAGCTGTTGAAGATGCACTGAACGCACTTTATGATGAGGCATCTGCTCTTCAGTAATCGAAGATATTCCTTTCTGAGGAATTGATTATACGAAAAGTAAACCAAACGCCAGGTGCGGCGCGGGAGGCATGGCCTGCCGCGCCGTAGCTGTATAAAGAAAGCGGAGACTGTTCCGGAAATAGATTTTGCATGTAAGAGTAAGGCTGAGGGGACAGTTTGATTTGCGGAGGCTGTCAGTATGAGTTCCGATAATAAACCAACGATTGTATATAAGAAAAAAGAAGTCCGGACTGCGTGGCTGATGATGGCTCCGGCACTGATCGTGCTGGCGGTGATCGCAGTATATCCGATTCTCCGGACCTTTTATCTGAGCTTTCACGAGATGAACCTGAAGAGACCGCAGAGTGGATTTCCGTTCATCGGATTCCAGAACTATATGAAGATCTTCAGCGATGCCCGTGCAGGAACAGATATTCTCTTTACGGTGAAATTTACAGTTACGACTGTTCTTCTGGAGATGGTAATCGGTTTTGCAGCTGCTCTGATTATGAACAGGGCATTCAAGGGAAGGGGAATTGTCAGAGCTGCCATTCTCGTTCCGTGGGCAATTCCGACTTCTGTTTCCGCAATGATGTGGAAATTTATCTACAATGATCAGTACGGTATGTTCAACGACATTCTGTATCGCTTCGGAATCATCAAAGCCTATAAGGCATGGCTCAGCACAGCGAGCGGCAGCTTTATGGCTCTTGTGATAACAGATGTCTGGAAGACGGCACCGTATATGGCACTGCTGATACTGGCCGGTCTGCAGATGATTCCGGGCGAACTGTATGAGTCTGCAAAACTGGATGGTGCAAATGCAATCCAGAGATTCTGGAATGTGACGCTTCCGCTTGCGAAGAGATCCCTTCTTGTTGCGCTGCTGTTCAGAACGCTGGATGCGTTCCGCGTATTTGACCTGATCAGCGTCCTGACCGGAGGTGCAAACGGAACGGAATCCATCGCTGTTTACTCTTATAAACAGCTGATGACTTTCCTTGATTTCGGATACGGCTCAGCACTTGCTGTTCTGATCTTCCTGATCGTTTTCGCAATCAGTGTAGTTTATATGATCTTCCTTAAAGGGGATCTTGTCAGTGAATAAGGAGGTGAGAAGACAATGAATGCAAAAAGAAAGAGGACTGTCGGATGGGTGGCATTCTACCTGTTTGTCGTTGTATTTGTCCTTCTGCTCCTTCTGCCTTTTATCTGGCAGTTCCTGACATCGGTAAAGCCGCTGAAGGAGATTGCGGAGATGCCTGCAAGATGGATTCCGAGTAAGGTGCATTTCGATTTCTATGTAAATGTATTTACCAAGCATCCCTTTGCACGTTATCTGCTGAACAGCTTTATTGTGGCAATGTGTTCGACACTTCTCAGTATTGCGATCGGTGCAAGTGCAGCTTATGCGCTGTCCCGTCTCAAGTTCAGAGGCAGAAAAGCGCTGCTGATGATCATTCTCAGCATCTCCATGTTCCCGACAATTGCCACGCTTTCACCGCTGTATCTGATTCTTCGTAACATGAAGCTTCTGAATACTTATGCAGGCTTGATTCTGCCATATATCGTATTCAGTCTTCCGTTTGCGATCTGGCTGATGACCAGCTTTTTCAGCCAGCTTGATCATGGCTATGAGGAAGCGGCATATCTGGACGGCTGTACGCATTTTCAGACCTTTACGAAGATTATGCTGCCGTTGATCAGACCGGCGACATTTTCAGTAGGCCTGCTGGTATTTATCAACTGCTGGAATGAATATCTGTATGCACTGACATTTATGACGAAGGATTCGATGAGAACGGTTCCTGTCGGAATCGCGCTTTTCCCGAGCAACTATCAGCTCCCATGGGGAGATATGGCTGCTGCTTCTATCGTTGTTACGGTTCCGCTGATTCTGCTCGTTCTGATTTTCCAGAAAAATATTGTGGCAGGTCTTACCACCGGCGGAGTCAAAGGATAATATAGTTTCTGACATTCAATTTATTTCAATCTGAGGGCACTAGAATGGAAAAAATCAAAGTATCTGAAAACCTGGAAATGAGCCGCCTTGTTGCCGGCTGCATGCGCATGGCTGACTCCGGACTTGACGGAGACGGCATTCGCAATTTTGTTCATACATGCCTTGATCTTGGTATTGATACCTTTGATCACGCACCTGTTTACGGTGCGTCCCGGTGTGAATCCCTGTTTGGAGAAGAGGTTCTTGCAAAAGATCCGGCCATCCGCAATCAGATGAAGATTGTTACCAAGGCAGGCATCATTCTTCCCGGTCAGAAGGGAAATCAGCATATTTTCTATGATTCTACAAAAGAAAATCTGCTGAACGAGATTGATCAGTCTCTGCAGAGACTGCATACAGACCATGTGGATCTGCTGCTTGTTCATCGTCCGGATGTACTGGGCAGTCATGAGCAGACTGCAGAAGCGCTCGATGAGATTGTCAAATCCGGAAAAGCACTGAATGTCGGTGTATCCAATTATGATCCTGAGATGGTTGCGGCACTTGCCTCTTATCTGAAGGCACCGCTCGTTGTGAACCAGATGGAATTCTCTGTAAAGGCTGTCTACAATTTCTTCAACGGTGTCATCGATATTGCACAGAGACTTCACACAGCACTGATGGCATGGTCACCGCTTGGCGGAGGCAGTGTATTCAAGGGAGAAGATGAGCAGTCTGTCCGTCTTCGCGAGACGATTGAGAAGATTGCTGCAGATCATCAGGTAAGCATGGATGCAGTGATGTACGCTTTCCTGCTGAAGCATCCGGCAAAGATTATGCCGGTTACCGGTACAATGAATACGGATCGTATTCGTACAGCAGTAGAATCGCTTGACCTGGAACTTTCCTATGACGAGTGGTACGGCATTCTGGCTGCATCAAGAGGATTTGATGTTCCGTAACTGCTGCGTGCCCTGACAAATGAGAACGGCATGATAATCAGGTGATGAGTGCGAGGTGAATGATGAACAGAATCAGATATGCATTAATCGGCTCCGGCTGGCGTGCAGAATTTTATATCCGTATCGCAAAAGCAGTTCCGGAAAAGTTTGAACTTACAGGCGTGTTGATCAGGGACCCTGAAAAGGGGGCTGCATTTGCAGAGAAACATGGCGTGAAGGTCGTAAATTCACTGGATGCGCTGATGGAAGAGCAGCCGGAATTCGTTGTACTTGCGATTAAACGAGGTGTCGTTACAGATTACCTTCTGACTTTATTTGAGAAAAAGATCCCTGTGCTCGTTGAGACACCTCCGGGAGAATCGGAAGAAGCACTTCAGCAGCTTTGGAAGGCTTATGAAAATGCAGCTCCGAAGATTCAGGTTGCAGAGCAGTATTTCCTTCAGCCGCTGTATGCCTCCTGGCACAAGGCAATCGAAGAGGGGCTGCTCGGAGATGTCACAAACATCAATATTTCTTCTCTGCACGGATATCACGGCATCAGCATGATTCGCTGGATGCTTGGAGTAAAGGGTGAGAAATGCCGTATTCACGGCAAGCGCTATCGTTTCCCGGTAACGGAAACTTACGGCCGCGACGGAATGGCTTTTGACGGAGAACTGTTTGAATGCCCGCGTGACCGTGTAACGCTTGAATTTGAGAACGGAAAGATTGCATTCTTTGATTTCTCCGATCCTGCTCAGTATCATTCCTTTATCCGGACCAGACAGCTTAATATTCAGGGAACGAGAGGCGAGATCGATGATCTTACAATCCGTTATCTGACAAAAGAGAATGTTCCTGTTACAGAGGATCTGAGAAGAATCGATCTCGGCGTATATGGCAATCAGGAGTGGTCTCATTTCGCAGTCATGCTCGGTGAGCGCTTCCTGTACAGGACATCGTTTGTGAATGCAAGACTCAATGATGATGAACTGGCAGTCGGATCACTGCTTCTCGGAATGGATGAATATCTGAGAACAGGAAAAGAATGCTACAGCCTGGCTGATGCACTTCAGGATATGTACCTCTGCCTGAAGATGGAAGAAGCGATGGCACAGAATTATGCCGAAGTGGAGACAGAACGTCAGCCGTGGGATGATTTCCTGGTTATGTAAATGGCATATGAAATAAACCTATAAAAAGAAGCTGCAGCACAACCATGAGTCGTGCTGCAGCTTCTTTTATGTTGTCAGTCATAGGAAAATCAGACTGCAGCCTTCTTGAACACCCCGTTCTTCCATGCCTCGCAGACAAGGATCACAACGAAAACTGCGATGCCGGCTACGTCGGTAAGCAGTCCGCCGTCAATCAGCAGGAAGGCACCGACAAATGCCAGAATACGAATCAGAACGTTGATCTTTCCGAACAGATAGCCCTCTGCGGCAACAGCGATCAGAAGAACGCCGATGCAGGCTGTGAGAGTGACTCGCAGGCCGGAGCTGAAGGTGACACCTTCCAGCAGAAGCTGCTGGTTATAGATGAACATGTACGGAACGATGAAGCCTGCAAGAGCGAGCTTGACGGCTGCAAAGCCGGTCTTCATCGGAGAT
>JAUNAG010000090.1 GCA_030527685.1 Lachnospiraceae bacterium
CCTACATAGTTTCATTTATGGTGGTGCCAAGTGTGCGGGCATGGAGGTTTATTTTAATAAGCCGACTGCTTCGTACTTCGTACTCCCGCAATCGCCAGACGCATTCCCCGCGGGATGCTTCACAATCGCAAATCGCCCGCTGCTTTCTTTTCAGGGCATTTTTGATCATACATAGAGTTACTATATCACAATTGAACCTTCAGTTCACTATGGAATTATGTATGGAAAAGTCGTGCATTTCCCGAAAAATGTGATACACTCTAAAAAAACACCGGCCTCGCCGGTCAATCAAAACACCTATTAACAGGGAGGAGAACAGGTATTATGGCAGAAATGGAAACAATGGATGATTTCAGCAGAGAGCTCGAGAATTCTCTCCGCGTCCTGAAGGAGGGCGACCTCGTCAACTGCATCGTAACAGGGGTTTCCGAATCCGAAGTCTCTGTCGACTTCAACTACATGGCACCGGGAATCATCCGTGCTCTGGATTATTCAGGCGATCCGCGCTTTTCTATTAAGAATGATGTCAAGGTCGGCGATGAGATCACAGCTGCTGTCCTTCGTTCCGACGACGGCCGCGGCAATGTGCTGCTCTCCCGCCGTCAGGCAGTTGAAGAGCTCGCATGGGCTGACTTCAAGAAGATGCTGGACGACGAGACTGTTGTGGAAGTAAAGATCGCAGAAGCTGTCAAGGGCGGCGTTGTCACCTATCTGAACGGCGTTCGCGCTTTCATTCCGGCTTCCCAGCTTGCTCTGGATTATGTCGAGGATCTGACTACTTTCGTTGGACAGACTGTTCCGGCACGCGTCATCACTGCTGATGCAGACAAGAGACGTCTGGTCCTCTCCTCCCGTGATGTTCTGAAGGAAAGACGCGAAGCTGAGCGCGCTTCCTTCGTTTCCAACATCCAGCCGGGCCTTGTAACAGAAGGAACTGTTCAGTCCCTGCAGCCGTACGGCGCATTTGTCAGCCTCGGCAACGGCGTAGACGGTCTGGTTCACATCTCCCAGATCTCTTCCACAAAGCGCCTGAAGCACCCGAGTGATGAGCTCGAGGTCGGCCAGACTGTCAAGGTCAAGGTCACAGCAATCAAGGACGGCAGAATCTCTCTTTCCATCAAGGCTCTTGCAGAGTCCGATGCTCCGGTTGAAGCAGTCGAGGAAGAGAAGGTTGAGATTCCGAAGAGCGAAGAGCTGACAACAAGCCTTGCAGGTCTGCTTTCCGGCTTCAAGCTTAACTGAGAATCCGGTTCCGAAATGGAAATCTCCTGATCAGCGGCGTCCTGAATCTTCGGGCTTTACTGACCATTCAATCCGGTATGTATACGAAAAGAACGGAGCTTCCGGCAGTTTCAGTACTGTCGAAAGCTCCGTTTTTTATTTTATACCAGCTGATAAGCCTTGCATGCATTCTCATAAAACAGCTGATCCAGTTCTCTTTCCGTAAACAGTCCGGACTCCTCGAACATGGCAATCATGCGATGATAGCTCTCAAACTGCAGCAGTCCCGGGATATCGGTGCCCCAGATCAGTTTCTCACTGCCGTAGGTGTCTTTCACCCGCTTCAGCAGCTGCAGCATTGTCGGGAACGGGCGTTCCTCCCAGTCAAACAGTGCAGGCATAGCGGAAACTTCTACCCAGCAGTTCTCATAGGCCGCGCATTGAATCATGCGCTCCAATGCCTGTTTCCGCTCTTCCGTATCAATCGGAAGCGGGAAACCGAGGTGGCAGAGCACAAACTTCAGCTTCGGATGAGATGAAATTGCCTCATGAAGACCTTCCGGATCAAAGGACGGCAGATCGATTCTCGCAGGATCCACAACTACCGTGAGTCCCATCTTCTCAGCCTCATCAAAGACTGCCATCAGATCACTGTCATTCAGTCTTGCATGGGGATAAGCATCCGGAGCAGTGTGCGCCTCCATCTCAAACTTCACGGAGCGCATGCCCTTCTCATAGCATTCTGCCATGCGGCTCTTCCAGTCCCCCTCCGGTGCAATGATCATAGACCCGGCAAGACGGTCCGGATATTTCCGGATTGCTTCCGCGAGCACAGCATTTTCCTCATTCGCAAGAGACTGCTGGATCACAGCTTTCTCAACGCCGTGAAAATCCATCAGTGCGATCAGATCGTCTGCTGTAAAATAAACGATCTGCTTGGGAAGCAGCTTCTCATCTCCGGTAATGTGAACGTGTGCATCTATGATTTTACGCATCTTCCGATCTCCCTGTTCTTTTGCGGCCGGTCCTCCGGCTTTTGATGTCTGCATTCTCCTGTCAAAAACGTCCTGATCGATCAAAGCATGTTGTGCTTCTTCATGCGCTCTTCAAAGATATCATTGACGATGATTGTGAGCGCTTCCTTTGCCTCTGCGCTGAGTTCGCCTTCCTTCTCGGCTTCTGCATAAGCTTCCGGGAATTCGCGTGCAATCAGATTGCAGGTGCCTTTCGTTGCATGTCCGCGGATCAGACGCGGGATCTTTGCCATATATTCCGGTTTGACAAGTGCGATGATTTTTTCATTTGCTGTCATGGTTTTGTTCTCCTTCTTTTATGAAAATCACGAACATTATACACCAACATGTTTGTACTTACCGCACTTTTTCCTCTCAATATTGAAAGCCCGGAGCCGCCTGTGTTTTACGCAGCAGCTCCGGGATATTTATTTCTACCTGATTTAATGTCGCTTTTAATCTCCGTTTTTTGTGTATCTCTTTGTCGGATATTCTTCACATCTCCCAGTCAGCCTTTGCCAGAAGCGGGCGTCCTACGCCGATCAGATCCGCTGCGCCTTCTTCCAGCAGCATCTCCGCATCAGCCAGTTTTTTAACGCCGCCGGTCAGCATCACCGGAATCTGCACTTCCTTCCTGATGGCTTCTGTCATCGCGCGGAAGTAGCCCGGTTCGTTATGTCCCTTAATCAGATAGCGGTTCATTCCTCCGGAAATGTTCAGCATGTCGATTCCTTCGGCGGCAAGAATCTTTGCTGCCGCAACGCTGTCTTCTATCGTGCTGCCGCCTTCTGCATAATCGCACCCGCCGAGGCGGACTGAAATCGGATAGTCGTCTCCGACAGTTTTGCGGACCGCCCGAATCACTTCCCGATGGAATCTGAGACGATTCTCCAGTGTTCCTCCATACTGATCGTTTCTGTGGTTTGTCAGAGGCGAATAGAACTGGTTCAGCAGATAGGAATGAGCGGAATGAATCTCCACACCGTCATAGCCTGCTGCTTTTGCCCGTCCTGCAGCCTCTGCGAACTTTTCTGTAAGTTCAGCAATCTCCGTGACAGTCAGTGCGGCCGGTGCCTGGGCATCTCCGAGCTGCGGTGTTGTCGGAAGAATCACCTCGCTGGCTGATACCGGTGTTTTTCCGATTACCTCCCGGAAAGCGGCACTTCCGGCATGATTCAGCTGTGAAAAGGCTTTTGCACCGCCTTCATGAATTGCCTCCACCAGTTTTTTCAGCCCAGGAATACAGGCATCGTCACTGATTGCCATCTGATGAAGTTTTGCCTTACCTCCGAGATCAATGTAGTTATGCTCTGTAATAATCATGGAGACATGCGGATTTTTCGCACGATCGCGGTAATAGCTGCAAACAGCATCTGTCACAAAACCGTCATCATCACACTGATAGGTTGCAATCGGCGGCATGACAATTCTTCCGTTTAAAGTAAGTGATCCAATCTGAATTGACTCAGATGTATAGCTCATCGTTTTTCTCCTCTCATCTGTTTCTTTCACATGATCTCTGTTTTTTAAATCCTGTCTGTTCTTTCAGATTCGCTGACGATTTCATCTCTCGCTGCATTGCTCATCACTTTCTTTTTTAGAACATGTTCTATTTATATCACCCGTTCATTCATTCGTCAATATTTTTTAGAACACGTTCTATAAAAGTTGCAAAGCTTCCGTTTTCCTGTTATCCTGTTCAGGAAGCCTCATAAAAACGCATGACATTTGCCGGAAAGGAAAACTGACTTTGAAAGATCAGGAAAAGCTGCACGCCCGCCAGCTGGGCAACAAGCAGAAGATTATACATGCCACTATTCAGCTGATTAAGACAAGAGGAATCGACAGCGTCACAGTCCGCAGCGTGTGCACCGAAGCGCAAATTTCCACAGGTACCTTTTATTATTATTTCAAAAACAAGGATGAACTGCTGCTCTCCTTCATCATGGAGGCCTCCTTCGACCACTTTGAGCTGAAGACTCCGCTTTCAGACATTGCCGGCAGAGTCGCAGAGCTGTACACTATTCTGCTTGACCGCTACCTCTCATTCGGACGTGATTTCATGCAGAGCTTCTATACTCCGACGAATACCGCACTCTCTTCCTATATGTGTGAGCAGGACGGCCGTTTTTTTGACGGCACCATTATGGCTCGCTGCGAAAAGGAGCTTCGGGATGCGAAAGACGCAGGTTATCTTCCCACCTCTGCTGATCCGCACCGCCTCTCCGAAGATATCTGCACAATTGTAAAGGGAAATGTATTTGAATATTGCCTGAATACCGGAGAGTTTTCTCTTCAGGAGAATATGGAACGTATGATCCGCAGGTATCTGAAATAGCAAAGTCCGCCTGCATTTACACAAAGAAAAAAAGCGTCTGATCTCAGATTTCTGAAATCAGACGCTTCTTCTTTATCCACTTATTTTTTACAGATGCAGCTGCTTATTCAAGCGGCGGCTGTCCCGGTCTTCCGTGGCAGTTCTTATATTTCTTTCCGCTTCCGCACGGGCAGTCGTCGTTCGGATAGATCTTCTTTGCCTTTCTCTTCTGCGGAGTCCTGGCAAGGGATTCATCGGACTTGTTGGTTCCGGTTACCTTTGCAGCCGGCTCACGCTCGACCTTCTCCTGCATACGGACATGGCTCAGTACGCGGACTGTCTCTTCCTGGATCGATGCTGTCATCTCATCGAACATCTGGAAGCCGTATACGCGGTACTCTACCTTCGGATCATGCTGTGCGAATGCCATCAGGCCGATACCCTGACGGAGCTGCTCCATATCGTCGATATGATTCATCCATCTTGCATCGATAACCTTCAGAAGAACGACGCGCTCCAGTTCACGCATACGATCCTCGCCCGGGAATGCCTCTTCGATCTCGGCTTCCTTTGCCTTGTAAGCTTCTGCAGCCTTCTCCTTCAGATATGCCTTCAGTTCCTTTCGGTTCTTTCCGGCCACATCCTCTTTGGTTACCGGCTCCATCGGCACGATCGGAAGAAGTGCCTGGTTCAGGCTTGCAAGATCGTAATCATCCTCGTCCTGATCCTCACCGATGGTGGAATCAACTGTTCTGCCGACAACTGCATCCATCATGCCGGTGACGACATCACGCATGTTCTCGCCGTCCAGAACGCGCTGGCGCTGCTCATAAATGATCTCACGCTGGTCGTTGTTGACCTGGTCGTACTCAAGAAGGTTCTTTCTGATGCTGAAGTTGTTGCCTTCGATCTTCTCCTGTGCCTTCTCGATTGCATTGCTGAGCATCTTGTGCTCGATCTGCTCATTTTCCGGAACACCGAGTGCCTCAAAGGTCTTGATCAGTCTCTCGGAGCCGAAGAGTCTCATCAGATCATCTTCCAGAGAGATGTAGAATCTGGACTCACCCGGATCGCCCTGACGACCGGAACGGCCGCGGAGCTGATTATCGATACGTCTGGATTCATGGCGCTCTGTACCGACAATCTTCAGACCGCCGGCCTTCTTGGACTCCTCATCCAGCTTGATATCGGTTCCTCGACCTGCCATGTTGGTTGCGATGGTGACAGCGCCGTGCTGACCTGCCTGTGCAACGATCTCGGCTTCCAGCTCGTGGAACTTCGCATTCAGGACATTGTGCGGGATGCCTTCTCTCTTCAGCAGCTTGGAGATGTGCTCGGATACATCGATTGTGATAGTACCGACCAGGACCGGCTGTCCCTTTGCATGTGCTTCCTTGACTGCCTCTACAACAGCATGGTACTTCTCTTTCTTTGTCTTGAAGACAGCGTCATCCAGATCCTTTCTTGCAATCGGAAGATTGGTCGGAACTGTGACAACGTCCATACCGTAGATATCTCTGAATTCCTGCTCCTCGGTAGCAGCTGTACCGGTCATACCGCACTTCTTGTCGAACTTGTTGAAGAAGTTCTGGAAAGTGATGGTTGCCAGAGTCTTGGACTCCTGCTTGACCTTGACATGCTCCTTGGCCTCAATTGCCTGATGCAGACCGTCTGAATAGCGGCGGCCCGGCATGATACGGCCTGTGAAGTCATCGACGATCATGATCTGATCATCCTTGACAACGTAATCCTGATCCTTGTGCATCAGATAGTTTGCACGAAGTGCAAGATCGATGCCGTGCTGAATCTCCAGATTTTCCGCATCTGACAGGTTGTCGATGTGGAAGAATTCCTCTGCCTTGCGGACACCGTCCTCTGTCAGAGTGACAATCTTATCCTTCTCATTGACAATGAAGTCACCTGTCTCGGTGATCTCCTCGCCCATGATGGCTGTCATCTTGGTCATCTCACCGGAGGCCTCGCCGCGCTCCAGCTGTCTTGCGAGAATGTCGCAGACTTCATAGATCTTGGTGGACTTTCCGCTCTGTCCGGAGATGATCAGCGGAGTTCTTGCCTCGTCGATCAGGACGGAGTCGACCTCGTCGATGATGCAGTAATGAAGCTCACGCTGTACCAGCTGCTCCTTGTAAAGCACCATGTTGTCACGCAGGTAGTCGAAACCAAGCTCGTTATTGGTGATGTAGGTAATATCACAGTTATACTGCGCACGTCTTTCCTCCGGCTTCATGTCCTGCAGGACACAGCCGACAGTCAGACCGAGGAAACGGTGAACCTCGCCCATCCAGGTCGCGTCACGGTTTGCCAGATAGTCGTTAACGGTAACGACCTCAACGCCTCTTCCTTCCAGCGCAGTCAGGTAAGCCGGAAGTGTACAGACGAGTGTCTTACCTTCACCGGTACGCATCTCGGCGATACGGCCCTGATGAAGAATCACACCGCCGATCAGCTGCACGCGGAAATGCTCCATACCGAGAACTCGCTTTGCAGCCTCTCTGGTAACAGCGAATGCCTCAACCAGAAGGTCATCAAGTGTTTCTCCGTTAGCAAGTCTGTTTTTAAACTCCTGCGTTTTGCCGCGGAGCTCATCGTCACTCAGCGCCTGCATCTGCGGGCGAAGCGCTTCGATCTTATCAACGATCGGGTAAATACGCTTCAGCTCATGATCGCTGTGCGTGCCGAAAATTTTTGTCAAAAAGCTCATTACTGTAATCTCCTGCCTTATTTCTTTGTATGCGTTTCAGACAAGCATACACTTTAGCATTATACCTCTTCACTCAGAAGTGCACAAGTAAAGAGCCGGAAACTTTCGTTTCCGGCTCTTTTTCTGTCGTGTCCGCATAACCCTTTGCGGACCTTTTAAGTTTTATGTAAAGATACAGGCGGCCGTTCGGCGCTCGTTTTGATACATCTTCCATATTCCGATGGATGAGGTTTATGTCTCCGGCTCGATCATTCCGTATGCGCCGTCCTTGCGCTTGTAGACGACATTGGTTTCGCCGGTCTCAGCATTTACAAAAACGAAGAAGCTGTGTCCGAGAAGTTCCATCTGAATGCAGGCATCTTCCGGATACATCGGCTTGATGTCGAACTTTTTGGAGCGGATGATCTGCACGTCGCCATCCTCGTCAAAATCCTCCTCCAGATATTCCGGCTGGAAGCCGCTTCCTGACTGATATCTGTCAACCAGCTTTGTTTTATATCTGCGGAGCTGGCGCTCGATCACTGCTTCCACAAGATCGATTGACATATACATGTCTTCGCTGACCTGCTCGGAACGGATCATCGTTCCCTTGACCGGGATTGTAACCTCGATCTTCTGTCTTCCTTTCTCTACGGAGAGTGTAACAATAATCTGCGTATCGGGCTTAAAATACCTTTCCAGCTTGCCAAGCTTTTCCTCTACCTGACGACGAAGTCTTTCGGTGATTTCAATGTTCTTTCCACTGATCACAAAGTTCATACTGTTCACCTCTTTTTCGGAATATTTAGCGAAAACTAAGTTATTTATACTTTGTTTTCGTTAAATTCATTATAGTGAAAAGGAGTATTCTTGTAAAGGAGACATTTCGAACAAATTTTAACCCCATTTTTCTATATTGAAAAATGCAATCGCCGCTCTTATCCACACCTCCGTCATGCTCTCATTGCGGATTATCCTGTGATATAAAAACAGCTGCACCACGGAATTGATTCACTTCCGCAGTGCAGCTGCACGTATATTTCCCAAATATAAACGCTTCCGATCAGTGTTCTTCCGCAAATGCAACCACATCTCTGAAAGACAGGTTGCCGCCGTAGATATCCAGACCTGTTCCGATCGTAAAATCAATCCGGCCGTCACCGATGGCATAAAGCTCCTCGAGGTCTTCCATGGAGCGGATGCCGCCCGCATAGGTCACCGGATTCAGAATATTGTCCGCAAGGAGGCTGACAAGCTCTTCATCGATGCCGCCGCCGAGTCCTTCATGGCTGATGGCATGAACCAGGAACTCGCCGCAGAACTCAAAGAGCGCTTCCATCAGTGCGGCGTCAAGCGGTGTATCGGTAAACTTCTGCCAGCGGTCAGTCATAATATAATACTGGCCGTTTTCTTCCTTCTTTGCAGCAGAGAGATCCAGAACAATCTGCTCCTTGCCGATCTCCCGTTCCAGTCTGCGCAGATTTTCAAAGGAAATCTTTCCGTCATGGAAGACATAGGACTGGACAATGACGCGGCTTGCGCCGGCTGCCAGCCAGTCTGCCGCATTGTCCGACGTAATGCCTCCGCCGATCTCCAGACCGCCCGGAAATGCAGCAAGTGCTGCCAGCGCCTGCCGCTTTGACTCCTCAAAATACGGAGAATTCTTATGGTTCAGCAGAATGACGTGGCCGCCGCTTAAGTTTGCCTCCTTGAAAAGGCGGGCATGCCAGGCCGCATCATGTTCGGCAACGAAATTCTCAACTGCCTCATCCCCCAGATCTCTGAGAGAGCTGCCTACAATCTGCTTTACCTTGCCGTTGTGAATATCAATACACGGACGAAATCTCATCTTTTTCCCCTTCAGGTTACATCTCATCAATGACTGCTGACATATCGTAAAGTCCCGGAGCTCTTCCTGCCAGGAATTTCGCAGCGGACACGGCGCCCTTTGCGAAGATCGCTCTGGAATATGCAGTGTGCTTAATCTCAATGACCTCATCCTGTCCTGCAAACAGAACGCGGTGCTCTCCGACGACCGTACCGCCGCGAAGTGCGGAGATACCGATTTCCTTCGGATCTCTCTTCTCTCTTCTGGTACTTCTGTCTGTCACATAATGCAGGCTGTTGTTCTGCGCCTCGTTAATGCTGTCTGCCAGCATCAGAGCCGTGCCGCTCGGTGCATCCAGCTTTCTGTTGTGATGCATCTCGACAATCTCCGGATCGTAGCCGTTCGGAACCAGTGCGGCAGATGCCTCCTTCACAAGCTTCAGAAGCAGGTTGATGCCCAGAGACATGTTGCCGGAGCGAAGGATGGCTACCTGCTCAGATGCCTCCTTGATGGACTGCACCTGTGTCTCTGAAAGACCCGTTGTGCAGATGACCATCGGAATACCTCTCTCTGTGCCGTAAGCCAGAAGTTCGTCGACTGCGGATGCCGTTGAGAAGTCAATGATGGCATCAGCCATCTCTGTGCAGGCTGAAATATCTGTATAGATCGGGAAGTCAGCGGACTCACCGCCCATGGCGTCAATTCCGGCCGCCACCTGAACGTACGGATCCGCTTTGCAGATCTCGGCAACAGCACGTCCCATATGTCCGCAGGCACCGTGGATGATCACATTGTACATCTTCTTTCCCTCTCTTTCTCTTCCGATCGCACTGACAAAAGGCAAATGCCTGTCAGCTGTAATGTTTCTTCAAAATGATTCTTCAACTATAGCATCCTGTCTCTCGCCGTGTCAACGACAGCGAAAAGCCTCAGCGCCGGCTCCCTGCAGAGTCTCCGAAAGCACTGCCGGTCTGCCTTTTCGCATGCGCCCTTAAACTATTCAGACTGTGAACGCTGCGAACTTTGCTCTTGCTGCCTTCTGCAGGTCCTCCGTCTTCAGATAGAGCGTGGAGCCGATTCTGCCTCCGGAGATATAGATCTTTTCAAATTCTTTTGCCTCTTCGGCAATGATCGTCGGATAGTCCTTCTTCATGCCGATCGGGCTGCAGCCTCCGCGCACATAGCCTGTGATGGCGGTAATGTCCTTTACATGGATCATCTCCATGGACTTCTCACCTGCAGCACGTGCTGCCGCCTTCAGATCGGTCTCCTTCTCGATCGGAAGAACGAATACATAGTAGCCGCCGCTCTTTCCCTTCATCACAAGTGTTTTAAAGCTTGCCTCGTGGGATACACCCTCCAGGTCGGCAATCTGCACACCGTCCTCAAAGGACTCCACTTCATACTGCAGCACCTCATAGGGAATCTTCATCCGGTCCAGAATGCGCATTGCATTTGTCTTGATTTCTTTTTCCTTCTTTGCCATCTGCTTCTCCCTTCTTCCAAAACAAAATCCGCAGGCAGGCTTCAGCTTTCCCGGTCTCTCACTGCGGGGCGTTTTTTGTATCATCGGAAATCCGGCGATATTCCGATGATACAAAAAGTGCCGCCCTGACAGGCGGCACTGATTTTCCTATTTAAGGACGGCTTAACATATGCCGCTTATTTTTTGGAAATATTGGATCTCTTGCGGAGTCTGGAATCCAGAATCTTCTTGCGGATTCTCAAGGTTTCCGGAGTAACCTCCAGAAGTTCATCCGTATCAATGAAGTCAAGTGCCTGCTCCAGAGACATAATACGCGGCGGTGTCAGGGTCAGAGCCTCGTCTGCACTGGAAGAACGTGTGTTGGTCAGATGCTTTGTCTTGCAGACATTGATCTCCACATCCTCCGGCTTT
>JAUNAG010000091.1:0-9974 GCA_030527685.1 Lachnospiraceae bacterium
TGTGATTACGAAACGGCGGCAGCGGCTTTTGCGGAAGGTGCGGATCATGTGACGCATCTTTATAATGCGATGACACCTTATTCACACCGTGCGCCGGGGCTTTTCGGAGCGGCGGCAGATCTTTGCGGGGCAGCGACAGGGCTCTCCGGAGCGGCGGCAGATTTTTACGGAGCAGTGACAGATCTCTCCGGATCAGTGAATCATGTCTCCGGGTCAAAAAGAGTATATATGGAGCTGATCTGTGACGGAATTCATCTTCATCCCGCAGCAGTGAGAACGGCTTTCCGCCTTTTCGGAGAGAAGCAGATGATACTTGTCTCCGATACAATGCGGGCGGCCGGCATGCCGGACGGTGCGTATACACTGGGAGGACTTCCGGTATATGTGAAGGGGCATGAGGCGGCACTTTCAGACGGCACACTGGCAGGCTCTGTGACGAATCTGATGGATTGTATGAGAGAGGCGGTGCGCATGGGAATCAGTCTGGAGACTGCAGTTCGCTGTGCAAGCTATCAGCCGGCACTTTCGATCGGAGTGGAAGACCGGTGCGGAGTACTTGCGGAAGGAAGGGCTGCGGATCTGGTATGGCTTGGAAGAGAGAAGCTGGACGTAAAAGCAGTATTTATAGATGGGGTAACAAATTGAAGGGGGTGTGAAATTCTGCATCGAAAAGCAGGAAAATCATTCCGATCGTTGCATCGCCGGGATCTTTGGAGCAAATTCTGCATCGAAAAGCAGGAAAATCATTCCGATCGTTGCATCACCGGTGTTATAGAAAAGTTTCGCCGGCAAAAATATAGAACCAAAAGGAGGAATTGCGGCTTGCGGGCCGCAATTCCTCCTTTTTTCAGGGGCGCGTTTTGTTCCTGTATAGATGAATTTTCAGTAAACCGTGACGCGGCAGGTGTATCTCTTGCCGTTACTGCTGGTAGCTGTGATATAGCAGGTTCCTCTTCTCACTCCTTTGATCTTGCCGGAGGAGGTGACGGTTGCAACGCGCTTGTTGGAAGAAGTCCAGACCACTTTTTTATTGCTTGCATTGGACGGATATAAGGAAGCCTTCAGCTGGAAGGTTTTGTTTCTCATCAGGTAGACGGAGGAACGGTTCAGTGTAATGCGGCTTACAGGGATGATACGCTTTGCGGTTGTGAAACGGTAAAGCGGGCTGTAGTAGACCGTTCCGTTGAAGGTTGTGGTAAAGCGGAAGAGGTAAGTCGTTCCGGAATTGAGGGTCTTGCCGAGCTCACCGGTGATGTTGTACCAGACCTTCATGTAGCTGCCGCGAGTGGAAGCCTTTTCTGTCTTGGAAGCGAGATATTTGCCGGTGCTGTCATACAGAGTGCCGGAGGCAGCAGTGAAGGAGCCGGAAATATTGGCTGTCGGAACAACAGAAATAGTGGAGTTGGTCTGGCTGCTTGAGGCTGTTGGTGTCTTCCATGTCATTGAGACCTTAACGGTGTTGATGGAATCGTAGTTTGTGGCACGCTTGAAATACGTGATGGAACTCTTGTAATAGGTCACATTGCCCCAGCGGATCTGGCAGTTATAGGCAGATCCGGAACCCTCGAAGTTGCATTCGCAGAGAGTGAAACGGTTGCCTGAAATAGAAAGAACGACGCCGGAATGTCTGTTATTGTTGATGCGGACATAATCGCCTACGCGAAGATTCGCTGTGTCTGTTCTTCTGGAGAGAGAGGATTCTCTCTGACCGAAAATATCGTAGAAGACCTTTTTCGCAAAGCCCATGCACTGCATGCCGCCGTCGAAATAATTGCAGTCATACTGGCCGATTCTGGCAGTTCCGCGGTGAGTTGCGCAGGGATACCAGGTGACGGATGAGGCATAGGACTCATCGCGTCTTGCTCTCAGCTGATCACCGTTGTTGCTGTTGGTTGTGACTTTATGGTTCCAGAAAGAACGTTCGGGATACCTGGACTTCAGACTGACAAGCTTCGTGTAGACGGCATTGCTGTCGGCCATGACCGGTACGGTTCCGATCGGTGAAGCCAGCGACATGATCATGATACTGACCAGCAGGAAAATCATCGAACGGAATTTTCTGGAAATGTTTGTGACTGATGTACGGATACTCATATACTCCTCCCTTTCTGATTCCATATCGGAATCGCTAAGTTCTTATCTATGTTCGAAGGTGTTGTTCCTTCTGACATGATGAAGCATAGCACGGTGTCGGAAGTGAATATCCGGGAGTTTCCAAAAAGAGGCAGGACTAAGCATCACGGCTTAATCCTGCCTTTATTGAGGTCCTGTTATCTTTGTAAACTGATGAGGAATTCTATGCGTAGCTTAAGATTGTTTATGCAAGCGTGCGGATCAGTTCTCTTAAGTAATGCCGCAGTGCTGCCAGATAGGCATCGTAGAAGGTGGCGTTATCGATATCCGGATGCGAAGGCAGCTGTGACAGCAGCTCCCGGTGTACATCCAGAAGCAGCTTTTCAAAGTTTCCGCACTCCGGATTCAGGTAGGGGAAGCCGTAATAGAGCAGCCATTCATCGCAGGCACGGTGAAAATCATTGTCATCTTCGCTGCCGTCCAGGAAATCCACATAATATTCGGAGGAGTCGTCTTCCGGATCGATGCGCATCAGGAAGCTGAGCAGGAAGGTGCCGGAAGAGACGTCTGACAGATTGTGTCTGCTGACGAGCTTGTAAAATGAACTCTCTGTCATAAAGACATCCTCAAAGACGGCGCTTAAGGCATCGATTTCTTCCAGAGAAAGAATGTCATCGCTGTAGTAACTGCTGAGTCCGAACAGGGAGCGGCGGTATTCCTCAACCGCGACGTCATCGCCGTTGTCGTCCACAAGGCGAATATGAGGAGAAGCGTCATCATTGCCGGATGCATTTACAGGAACAGCATCAAAAAAGATCGTGCGGTAAAGGGTATTGCCCGTTTTGGCAAAAAATGAAGTATTGACGGGGTTATCGAGGTAGCGCACGAGTTCCTCTGCGGTCTGCAGGCGGTCGATGACGTTCAGATAGACAGCCTGTGTGAAGCCTTCTTCCAGATTGTCGGGGACATTTTCCTGTCCCTTGATGCGGTCGGCGTAACGGACGTAGAGAAGTTCGTGCGTTTCTGCCCAGGAGAGGCCGAGCTTCAGTGCCGAGAGGACGATGAATTCATCCAGTGCACGAGGGGAGAGATCGTTGCGGTGCAGGTAGCGGATGAGAAAATGATGGGCCTCGTCATCCGACGGAAGCTGCAGTACAAAAAGAAGGCGGAAGAGATTGTCCTTGCGGAGCGAAAGCGTTTTATTGCTGCGAAGAGCGGAAATCGCCTTGCGGAAGGTGTCATACTCCTTCGTATCGGTCAGAATCTCTTTGGCTGTTTTCAGCAGCTGCTTTGCCAGTGCCTCATCGGTCAGTTCTGCAGAGGCCGGATCGCCTGCGGAGCGGTCGCGCAGATAGCGGAGAATGCCTGACCAGGGGCTGCGTGCTGCAATATAATCGCTGATGTTCAGATGATAATCAAAAAGCGGAATGCTCATGTTAGGATTACCTCATTTGTATGTGGAAAAGCCCGTGATACAGGCAGATTGAGTGATGAAAAGATACTGTATTTCAGGATGTCTGATGATCCCGAAAACTGTTCTTATCATACCATGAAAACGGGTGGGAAGGCAGTACGGAGAGATACAAGAGGGGCGTTATTCATGCTATGATAGAAGGTATTAAATCAGAGATGAAGGCTGATGGGGAAGGACGCGGCAGGTATTTCGTGAATACGCCGTAACAGGAGCAAAAGGGATGCATACAGAAAGAACGTATCTGAAAAAGGGAAGCCGGATGCGGCTGGAGGACGGGACGCTTTACGAGATCACGGGAGAGCCGATCGGCAGCGGCGGCGTCAGCGTGATCTATCCGGCGGAGCGTCTGCGCGAGGTGAACGGAACGATTCTGCGTGACGGCATCAGCTGTGCGCTGAAGGAATGCTTTCCGGCAGGCGGAAGCTTTGCTTTTCGGCGCAGCGAGACAGGCGAAGTTGTGCCGGAACAGCCTTCACAGGAGGCCTGCAGTATGCTGGCGCAGGCGAGAACGCGGCTGCTTGCAGAGGAAGAGGTCACACAGCAGATCTACAAAAAGGCATCCCGCCTTGTTCCGATTCGTGCGGTGTCCGGAAATGTGACACTGCAGCTTCCGGATCAGGAACCGGTCCATGTTCCGACTGCGGTTGTCATCATGGATTCCCTGCAGGATAAGGGGCGTACCTTAGGTGCACTGCTTGCGGAATACGGAAGTTTTACGGCTGCGCAGACCTTTCGCATGACGCATCAGATTCTGCTGGCACTGCGGGAGGTGCATGCAGCAGGCTTTCTGCATCTGGATATTCAGGACGGGAATATTCTGATCCGCGGCGCACTGGAGGATGAGAGTGAGCTGGCGGAGCTGATTGATTTCGGCGCTGCACGAAAGCTGACAGAGAACGGCAGAACGGAGCCGGTCGGAGACCGTGTTTTGTTTACGACACAGGGCTTTACAGCACCGGAGATTCTGCGTGCTCATAACGGAGAAACAGGTGACGGAGAACTTACGCTCGGTCCGGAGACAGATCTTTATTCACTCGGCTGTCTGATGCTGATGATGCTTACGGGGAAGCGCTGCGATCCGGAGGTTCTTCTGCGGACTGCGGAGAGAGGCAGCAGCTATCTGCCTCGTTTTCAGCTGAAGAAAACGGCCTGCCCGCCCCATCTGGCCGAGCTGCTGCAGGAGGTACTTGCAAAGGCACTGCAGCCGGATCCTGCACAGCGGTATGGGACAGCAGATGAGATGCTTCAGGATGTCATCCGCTTTGAGCATGCGGCAGCACCGCATGAGACAGGACTGGCAGAGGTGAAATACAGCGCCTTTATCTGTTACCGTCACGGAGAAGTGGACAGCGAGATCGCGGCAGAAGTGCAGCGGGAACTCGAACATTTTCATGTTTCGAAGGAGATTTCTAAGAAAAAGCAGCCGTTTCAGCGTGTTTTCATGGACAGAGGAGAGATTTCGGCCGGTGCGGACTTCGGTGCACAGATTGATGCGGCACTGAAAAGTGCGGAGTGGCTGATTGTCATCTGCTCCGAGCGGACACCGGAATCCGTGTGGGTACGGAAAGAGATCAAAACCTTCCTGAAATACCATGACCGCTCACGAATTCTCACAGTACTGACAGGCGGCACGCCGGAGACGTCTTATCCGCCGGAGCTGCTGGGAGACAGAAAGAGATTTCATGCAAATGCAGCCGGGGAGATTCCGGCAGCCGGTGTACACGGGGAGATTCTACATGCCGATGCAGCCGGGGAGATTCTGGCAGCTGATGTGCGCGGAGAGACAAAGCACGAGAGAAAACAGAAGCTGAAGCACTATGAGCTGCTGCGTCTTGCAGCTCCGATGCTGGGCACGACCTATGATGCACTGCGGCAGCGCCGCCGTTCGTATGTCCTGCAGCGCGCAGCTGTGGTATCAACAGTGGCAGCGGGAGCAGCCATTCTGTTTACAGCCTATGCATTTTCACAGAATCAGAAGCTTACAGAGGCTTACCGCCGAAATCTGCAGCAGGAATCGGAACGTCTGACAGAGCAGGCAAAGACAGAGCTGGAAAAGGGAAATGTTTACGGTGCGGCAGAGCTTGCGCTGGAAGCACTTCCTTCAAAAAGTGTGGACCGGCCGGTTCTTCCGGCAGCGGAACGGGTACTCGCACAGACGATGAATCTGTATGTATCGGAAAGCGCCGCACCTCTGTACGGTGTGACCGGAGTCTTCCGTCATCAGAATCCGCTGGACGGATATTTTGTCGATGAGACTCATAACAGGCTGATTTCCTATGATGCTGCCAGAATCTATATCTGGGACACAGAGAATTGTAAACTTCTGACGAACTTTCCATATAAAGAATATGCGCAGACGGCCTGCTTTGACGAGGAACTGCTCGATACGGAAAACGGTCTGCTGTATTATGCAGCCGGAGTACAGGTGAGCTGCTATGACTACCTGTCAGACCGGAAAATCTGGGATTATCAGCTTGAGGAGTATGCTTCTGCGGCTGCGGTCTACCATACTGACACAGAGATATGGGTGCTGACGGAAAAACGTTTGCTGCGGCTGAATGCGGAGGACGGAATTCTGCTGGAATCCATTGCTTTCAGAGGCGAAGAGGAGAAGCAGAAGGTCAATATACCGGCGGCTTCTGTCTGTGACAGAAAAAGCGGACGGCTGGCAGCTGTATGGACGGACTGGAATTCCTATAATGTCGGGGAAGATGACGGTGAGAATCAAAGCATGCTGCTTTACTATGATGAAGCGAGCGGAAAGACGATCTGGCAGCCGTGGCAGTACAGCATTCCGGACTGCCTTCTGTTTACTGATGACGGAGATCTGTTTGTCGGTACGGCAAAGAGGCTGTATTCAGCCTATATGCGCAGACTGATGCAGACAGATGTCACCCGGGATATGAACTGTACTGGAACGGTAAGCAGGATCGATCCGGTGACACAGGAGAGCAGATGGTCACAGCAGCCGGTTGCATTTGCAGAAGATGAAAACAGCATGATGAGCTTTCTGAAAGGAGAGGAAGCTGTTTTTGTACTTGCCGGGGACAAATGCGTCATGCTAAGCGAGAACGGCGAGGTGAAGGACTCCTGGGAGTTTCCGTCTGTTATTGTCGGCGCCCGGATGGGGAGAGATTTCCCGATTGTGTTTACAGAAAACGGCAGCGAACTGGTTTTAGCTGAAGGTGCTGAGAGACTTACAATCCGGATAGAGGCAGACGGACTTGCGATGGCGAAAGGGACAACGGGAGATCTGTATCTTGGTCGCAGGGAAAGTGAAAGCAGCGGCGTGACAGCAATTCTGCGGTACGGACTGGTACCGTCTGATAAGGCAGCGGAAGTATTCGCCGAAGCTGCTGTGACAGAAGACACCTACAGTGAGTGGAGCTCCAACTGGGTGATCGGGGAAGGAATCATGCGCCGGGGCGGCTCTGCTTATCGGAACGGAAAGCAGATTGGAGTGGTGAAATACGTTCCGGCAGAGGCGGAAGCGCAGGTGACGGAAGTGGAGATCCCGGAAGTACAGGAGATATATGCAGAAGTTGGCATTCATTCATATAAAGGGAAACGTTCTCTGCTGTATCTGGCGACGGAAAGTGCCGGCTGCCTCTATACGACGCTGGCGGCGGTAAACCTGGAAGACGGTTCGTATGAGCTGCAGAGACTGCCTCTTCCGGAACGTGTTTTCACAGACACAGCTTATGTACTTCCCTGCGAGACTGTATCAGAAGATGAATGGCTGAGTGTGGTCTGGCGTGAACCGGAGGCATCGGAGATCAAAGTAGCTTCCGTATCGCTTCAGAGCGGGGAAACATTAGAGAACGGTTCCGTTGATATCTCATCTGCTGTGGAGCAGAGCGTCAGTGCTGTCGCACTTGATGATCAGGGAGCAGGCTATCTGCTTGCAGCTGTTGTTCCGGACGGAGGGAACGAGTATTACTATGAGGCTTTTCGATTTGAGGCAGGGAAAGAGAATTCTGTTCGGAAACTTACTGATTTCGGTTTAGTGGACAGTACATCGGCGAATAAGCTCTGCACGGAGGAAGGCGGCAACAGGTGGGCCTGGCTTGCAGAGAGTGAGATCCGAATCTGTGACCGGAAGGGACGTGAATTGCTGCAGCTGCCGTATGATGCAGAGCAGCATTATATTAAGTCGATGTGCTTTGGACCGGATCATCAGTCGCTGTTCGTGTATTACAGCTCCAGAGGAGAATCGGATCTGCGCATGAGTATCTATTCACTGACAGATGGGGCTCTTCTGTATGAGACAGTACTGCCTGCTGCGGAACAGTATGCGGGACATTGGGTGTCAACGGACGAGCGGACGCAGTTTCTGGAGCTGATCGGAGCCCAAAAGGTACTGGAGTTCACAAAGGCAGAAGGTGGATGGGAACTCAGAGCGATTGCGGATGCATGCGGTTATGATGAGGAACTGGACAGCTTCGGACAGATAAATATGGATTCAGAGGAGACGGAGAACGGAATAATGAGGACTGCAGAATTTCTGCTTTGTCCGCGCCGCTCTACAGAAGAACTCGTGCAGGCAGGCCGGGAGTTTTTGGGAGAAGTACCCGAATAACAGCTGCATTTGATGGAAATGTACGGCGTTGCTTTGTTTGCTTATGCTATAATGAATATTAAGTGAATTCAGGCAACTGTCAGACACAAAAAGGGGATGGAGGAAGGCTTATGAAACGTATGGCAGCACTCGGTACAGTGCTTCTGCTGGCAGCATCGACTGCTTCCGGCAGCTGTATCGGCATTGCGGCATCGGCGCCTGCTGCGGAGCAGGATCTGATTCGCAAAAGTCTGGTAAAAGCGGGCGATATGATCGATCACATCAATGCGGCAGACAGCATGCAGCTCTTAAGTGCCGATGAGACCGCTGAAATTGATGCAAAGATGGCGGCGTATCAGGCAAAGGAAGATTCTCTTCTTCGTAATAAGGCCGAGAACTACTATTACTACGAGACACTGGAAGGTGAGGCGAAGCAGATCTACGATGTGCTGCTCACGGTAGCATCGGATCCGACCACGATTGATAATTACGGTCTGATGATGACGACAATGGATCCGTCTTCAGAGGAATTCCTCTTCCAGTATACCGTCGCATACTGGAGTATGGTATTTGATCATCCGGAGCTGTTCTGGCTGTACAACACAACCGAGATTTCGATTTCTTACGGCTCGGACGGCAACAACATGAACGGCATCTATCTTGTCTATTTCGGACAGGATAAAGCATACGAGAATTATTACACAGAGATGGAGGCTTTCAATTCGGCGGCAGACGAATTCTTAAGCCACATCGATACCGGTGTATCTGATTACGAAATCGTCAAACAGGTGCATGACAGACTGATTCAGCTCGTGACCTATGATGATGCGGTGCTGGAGGCAGGCAATGACGGCTATTATAATCTGGCTCACACCGCTTACGGTGCGCTGGTTGCGGATTCAGAAGGCAATGCCAACTATGCAGTCTGCGACGGCTATACACTGGCAATGGAATACCTGCTGCAGCAGTGCGGCGTGGAGGTTGTCTTCAATGCCGGTATGGCAGGCAGAGATGAACTCAATGCCGGCGGTCATGCATGGAATCTGGTGAAGCTGGACGGCAAATGGTATGAGCTCGATTCCACCTGGGATGACAATGAGGACTGGGAGAACGATTACACGCCGAGTGACCAGGGCTATGACTACATCATGGCAGCCTTCCACGATGCGGATTATGCACAGAAGCTGCGTCATTATCTCTTCCTTCTGTCGACAGAACGCTTCCGTAATTTCACACCGGGAGACAGTCTGTACTTTACAGCATCAGACGGCATGACATTTACCATGCTGGGAGACAGCGTTCATGTCCGTTTTGAATCGGACGGTACGACAAAACAGTCCAATGCACAGGCATCGGTGCTCAGCAACGCACCTGTGGCAGAAGAAAGCTTTGCAGCGGAATAAAGAGGAGAAGGTATGAGTCGGAGAAAAAGTGGAAAGAGAGCGGCCGCAGCCCTTGCAGGATTGGTACTTGGACTGACGGGAACGCTCGGCAGTGCAGGAACAGTGATCGGACCTGCCGCAGTATACGCAGACAATGCGGATGCAGCCCTGCTGCAGCAGCTTTATACGATCCGTTCCCTGGTAAACAGTGATTTTAAGGGAAATGCAAAGGACATCGCAGAACTTCTCGGAGAAGCAAAGGAGATTGCCGGTGAGGGAAGTGCTGTCGGCCAGACACTTCAGAGTGCGAAGGTTCTGGCTGAGGCAGGCGGCGATGATGCAGCAGCACTGAAGGTTCTGATTGACCGTATCATCGAGATACTGGGCGGATCTGTGGAAGAAGCGGAGAAGGCAGCACCGGATGCGGCTGATTCGGAGAAAGAGACAGAAAAACAGGACAATCAGAAGCCGGAAGAAGCAGCTGAAG
>JAUNAG010000091.1:9984-10704 GCA_030527685.1 Lachnospiraceae bacterium
GTCTCGCCGTCGCCGAGCGGGCGGCGCAGGGCGTCCCTCGACCCGCGGGACCTCGCCGGCCAGACACGCGCCCCCTCGCCTCAGGACGACGCGGACAACGAGGAAGCAGCCGCAGATCAGGAGACAGCAGAAACACCTGAGCCGACCAAGCGTCCGTCCGCAGAAGGTCTTCCGCCTTATGAGGTACTGCGCTATCTGCTGACTTCGATGAATGATTCGGTTGCCATGCAGGTGCCGGCAGACTGGGGTACAAGTGCGACAGAAGGAGAGCTGACCAGCTATTCACCGGCCAATGCATCCGGTGCAATTAATTCTTCTTCCGGAACATTGCAGACATCCTATTGCGTGATGCCGGCAGATGACGTCTCGATGTCTTTCAGTGAATTTGAAGCAAATATCGAGAAAATGTCGATTATTACGGATGTGAAGTCCGAAGAGACAACAGCAGCAGGCTGCAAGGCACAGAGAATCACCTATACGATGAACCTCGGCGCCAATGTATTCTACTGTGAAACAGTCTGCCTGGCTTATGAGGACAATCTCTACTGGGTACAGATCATGCAGGGAAATAAGAGTGAACTCGATTACTTCCCTGTATTCGATAAGGTTGTGGCAAGTCTGGATACGGACGAGGAAGCCGTACAGGCAGCGGACGGAACGGTCGTCGGACAGGAAGAGGTCGGAGAAGCGACAGACGAGCCGGAAGTGACAGACGAACCG
>JAUNAG010000092.1 GCA_030527685.1 Lachnospiraceae bacterium
GAGGATTCCTATGATTCAGGAAGTGTTCTCGGCGAGCGGATCGTCTCTCTGGCAGATCAGTATGTCGGTTATCCGTATGTCTACGGCGGCAGCTCTCTGACCGGCGGCGTTGACTGTTCGCACTTCGTCTGGCTGATCCTGCAGAAGGCAGGAGCGTACAGTGGCGGCTACATGACATCCTCCGAATTCCTGTACGCAGGCAGCACCGTCAGCGGTCTGTCCTCCGCAAGAGCAGGCGATGTCATTGTTTATCCGCATCATGTTGCCATCTATGACGGCTACGGCGGCATTGTAGAGGCAAAGGGTGCAGCCTGGGGCATTACCCATGACCGCACAGCCGATCACACAACAATTCTTGGCATTCGCCGATTCACATGAGATGTAAAGGGTCTTGTTAATTTTCCGCCATAACGGTATAGTAGAAGATGATTGTCGGCACATTTTTTAAAAATGTAGACCAACCGGCACATCAGACGGAGACGGAATAACATGACAAAAAATCAGTTACTTCAGAAAAGAGCAAGAAGGAAGCGGCAGGAAAAGCTGATCAAACTCAGCATTCCTGTTGCGGCTGTTCTTGTTCTTTTTCTTTTGATAAATGCAATTGCCCACAGACCGCATATCGGCAAGAAGATCAGGCAGCAGGAACCGGTTGTGGCAGAAGAGATGGTATCAACCGACACTGTGCAGCAGGTGGCTGCCGGAGAAGGCATGACAGGAAGCGTCGGCTGGAATGTCAATGACCTCGGCTGGTGGTATCTGACAGACGAGAATACCATGTATGCGAACGGCTGGAAGACCATTGAAGGCCAGAGATACTATTTTAAGGAAAACGGCTACATGGCAACCGGCTGGGTGAATACAGGAACCGTAAAGGATTCCTTCTTTGACAACAGCGGTATTCTGGATACGACAAAGCAGCAGAAGCTTGTCACCCTGACCTACGATGACGGTCCGTCAGCTAACACGGACGGCGTTCTCGATGCACTGGAGAAGTACGGCATGAAGGCCACCTTCTTCGTTGTCGGACAGCAGGCAGACTACTATACGTCCCAGCTGCAGAGAGAATATGATCTCGGCATGGAAATCGGAAATCATTCCTATGACCATCCGTGGCTGAATTCTCTCTCTCAGGACGAAATTATTGAACAGCTTGATCACAACGACCGGATTCTGGAGAACCGGATCGGCATCAGAACAAAACTGATGCGTCCGACAGGCGGCGGTATCAGTGCCAACATGCTGGAAGTCATCGACAAGCCGATGATCCAGTGGGACGTCGATACACTGGACTGGGAACACAAGTCAGCGGACACGACCTATGAAAGAACCATGCGACTGGTACAGGACGGCTCCATCGTCCTCATGCATGACCTCTTCTCACCGGCAGCCGATTCGGCAGACAGGATGATTTCGAGTCTGATCAATGAGGGCTACAAGATCGTCACAGTCAGCGAGCTGGCAGAGGCATACGGCTACGATCTGCAGCCGGCTTACCAGTATCTGGCCTTCTATCCGGAAGGAACAGATCTGAACATCACAAAGGAACAGGCGCTGGAAGACGCGAGAAATAAAGAATAAGATGCGAGACGATAGACAGGTCCCGGAGGAGAAATTCCTCCGGGACCTGTTTTTCAGTGCGCCGCATTTACCACATATTCATCGTAAACCTCATTGTAGATGTCAATAAAGGCTCTCTCAGCCTTGCTCAGGTAGCTGTCTTTCAGGGACGTAATGCTCTGATACCCGCTGAAGGCGTTGCCGAGTGAAAAACAGGCAGTCTTGTCGTACTCTTCGATAAATGACTCAGGAAGAACAGCAGGTGCTACCTGGTTGATCACCATGTTGGCAAGTGTGCGGGTGTTTGCGGATTCAAAGAGAATATTCGGCTGATAACTGACAGAGGTAAAGAGCTCATCACACAGCTTTCGAAGAAAAGTGCCTTTTGAGGGCATGACCAGATATTCAATCTGCTGTAAGGTATCAAGATCAAGAACCGGCCGGCGCTTCCAGCTGTCCTCCCCTGCAACTTTTGCCAGAGGATGAGAGATGGGAACAGCCAGAATCAGATGAACCGGGTAGATCTTGTGATATTCAAAGAGCGGATTCGGCTCTTTACGAAAGCCTGCAAAACCGAGGCTGATCTCGCGTTTTTCCAGGAGCTGGTCAATCTGTGAGGTGTGCACCTCGTGGGTGCGGAAGGTAAAACCGGGGTAGAGAGCGTGAAAACGGGGATAGACCATAGAGAAGATGCGGGATCCCCAGTCTCTGGAAAATGCAATTGAGATTTCTCCGCGCCGGACTTCAGAGAAGTCTGCCAGGATTTTGTAGGTTTCATTGCGGATGTCCAGCATCTTTCTGGCGTTTTCCAGATATATTTTTCCGGCTGCAGTCGGTCGGACTCCGCGGCCTATTCTGTCAAAAAGAGAGACACCGAGTTCCCGCTCCAGATTCAGCAGCTGATGATTCAGAGCAGACTGCGTAATGAACAGCTTCTCAGCTGCATGAGAGATGTTTCCTTCTTCCGCGATTGCAAGCATGTACTGGATTTGTCTGATTTCCATAAAAACGGTCTCCGTATACTGTTGATATGAATTTTAGTACGAGAAAACAGAAAATGTAAGCGTTTGTATTCATAGTATACATCCTTTATGATGTACTTACAAACAACAAAGAACCGCTTCGGAACACAAAAGGAGCGGCTGAACGTGAAAAAGGAGACTGAACATGAAAAAAGTATTAGCACTTGGACTTTCCGTAGTGATGGGACTTTCAATGGTAACAGCAGCTGCAGCTTCCGATGATCTCGGCTGGAAGAGCGGAGACACCGTTTACTTTGATGTACCGGCAAAGGCAGGCGGCGGAACAGACCTGATGGTTCGTTATGCAATTGCAGGCTTCAATGAATATCTGGATGGTGTCAATTTCGTTGTTACCAACTATGATACACAGGAAGTCGGTGCACAGCATGTTGCTAAAGCTGATCCGGACGGATATACACTGACTGTTGCATCCTCCGTCAACATGGACAATTATCTCTCCGGCGCTTCCGAGGTCAATCCGGTCGAAGATCTGACAGTTCTTGCAAAGATCGGTGACGGCGGCCCGCAGGCATTCATTGTAGGTCCGGATGCTCCGTACAGCACCTTCCCGGAACTCTGCGAATATATCAAAGAGAATCCGATGCAGGTCATCGTAGGTGTAGCTCTCGGCGGAACCAGCCAGCTCTGCTGGATCGGTGCGCTGAACGGCTATGAAGAAGGTCTGGCAGACATGGTTACTTATGTACAGGCTGGCTCTGAGGCTGACAAGCTGACCAACGTTGCTTCCGGTGCAATTCACGCAGGCAACTGCTCCATCAACAATGCGGATGCTTATCAGCAGGACGGCAAGGTTAAGGTCATCGGCATCACAGGACCGGTTGACAAGAAGCTTGCAGACATTAATGAGACCTTTGGTCTTTCCCTGGATGATTCCTTCCTGACTCTTCCGGAGCAGGGCGTTGATACAGGCTGGGCAAGCGGCTTCTATGTCATGGGACCGGCCGGTATGGATGAAGAACTGGTGAAGGCTCTGAATGCACAGCTTGCAGATGTTGTCAATGCGAATGCTTATCTGGAAGGCATGAACGCTATGGGCCAGTTCATCGTTCCGAAGACTCTTGAAGAGTCACAGGCTGATTTCCAGGCTGAGTGGGACGCACAGGTTGAGCTGATGACAGGCCTTGGCATGAACATCCGCGGCTGATCATAGAAATAACTGTTACAGGTAAATGAACCCGATGATTGTGCCCGCTTTATGCGGGCACAATGATTTAGAAGAGGAATATCCGAGATGAAGAAAAAACTTAACAGAACCCATGTGATGGGTGTGCTCTGTATCCTGTTTTCTATCTGGGTCTTCTGGCAGGCAAGTCAGATTCCGATGAAGCTGGTTTCCAATGAGCCGGGTCCGCGTCTCTTCCCCTATATTGCGGCTGCGGGCATTCTGATTTGCTCCGTTCTCTCTCTGATCTTCGATGCACCGAAGCAGGAGGAGAGGGACAGCAAGAAGAAACAGACCTATGATGCAAGGTACTGGAAGAGAATCCTGATCCTCACAGCGGTCTGCATTCTTTTCGGAATCGGCATGTACTATATCGGCTTCTGGATCACCGGCATGATTGGCGTATTTGCGTTCACCATGCTGCTGAAGGATCAGAAGAAGATCAATATAGTGGCCGCTGTTGTTTTTTCGGCAGTACTTGCTTCTGTCTGCTACTTTGGATTTACCCGCGGCTTCAATATCCCTCTTCCGAAGGGAGAGCTGTGGTCTGCACTCGGAATAAAGATGCTGTAAGCGGGAGGATGACATGGCAACGTATCTTTCTTCATTAATGATAGTTCTTCAGCCGGTGAATCTGATAGCATTATATCTCTGTTCAATCATCGGCTGTATTCTCGGAGCAATTCCGGGACTGGCAGGCGGACTGGGCATCACGCTCATCCTGCCGCTGACATTTGCAATGAGTACGGATCTGAGTTTCGCCATGCTGCTTGGCATGTATGTCGGCGGTGTATCCGGCTCCTTCATTTCTTCAGTTCTGATCGGTATTCCGGGTTCTGCATCCTCTATTGCAACCTGTTTTGACGGTTACCCGATGACAAAGAGAGGAAAGGCTGCAAAAGCTCTGAGCATCGGTATTACAGCTTCCTTCATGGGAACTGCACTTTCGGTTCTGATTGCAACCTTTGCATCCAAGGCACTGGCTAATATCGCACTTGCACTTGGCCCGTGGGAGTATTTCAGCTTATGCTTCATGGCCGTTTCCATGGTCATCGGTATGAGCAACGGTTCAGTCTTCAAGGGTCTGATCGGCGCTTTCCTCGGCGTCTTCCTGGCAACAATCGGAACAGACTCTGTTTCCAATCAGATGCGTTTCACCTTCGGCAATTATAACCTGTTTGCCGGTGTCAACGTTGTCTGCCTCCTGATGGGTACTTTTGCTCTGCAGCTTGTTGCAACAAGCTATGCAAAGGGTGAACAGGAGATGCCGGAAGTCGAAGCAGGCTCACTCGGCGGCTTCGGACTGACGGTGATGGATTTTGTGAAAAACGGCAAGACGATTGTGACCTCCTTCCTGATCGGTCTCGGCATCGGCTTCCTGCCCGGTATGGGCGGCGGTGTTGCCAGCATGATCAGCTACGGCCAGGCAAAGAAGTCCAGCTCTCATCCGGAAACTTTCGGTACCGGCGATGAAGAGGGTGTTTGGGCATCTGAAGCATCAAACAATGCCTCGATCGGCGGCGCGCTGCTCCCGATGATCAGCCTTGGTATCCCCGGCGACGGTACAACCGTTATGCTGCTTTCCGCTATGACGATTCACGGTCTGCAGGCAGGTCCGATGTTCATTACACAGCATGCTGATCTTGCTTACATGATCTTCGCTGCAGTTCTTGTTGCGGCTATTCTGGTATTTATTACCGAGATCTTCACAAAGCGCTGGTTCCCGCTGCTTCTGAAGGCTCCGTATCACTATCTCTACAGTGCGATTCTGATGCTCTGCTTCCTTGGCGCATTTGCATCCACAACATCCATGTTCAGTGTCGGTATGGTCATCTTCTTCGGTCTCTTCGGTGTCCTGATGGACTACTTTGAAATCCCGATGAACTGCCTGATGCTGTCCTATATCCTCGGAACGAATCTGGAAACCTATTTCCGCCGCGGCATGTCCTATGCAATGGGCGATGCCACAAGCTTCTTCAAGAGACCGGTTTCCTGCATCCTTCTTCTGATCGGTATCTACAGCCTTCTTGCTCCGGCTGTGAAGTTCATGATCAAAAAGATGCGTGCATCCAAAGCTGCATAAGGTGAAGGAAACAACGGGTGCCGGATATAAAACGGCACCCGTTTCCAGAAAGAAATTGAATTGTGAAAGAGAGGAAACATCTGATGCATCGTGTTCTGGAAGTAGAGAATAAGGAAAATGCACTCACAACATTTGACAATATTGTCTTTTCTCATGTAAGAGATCTCGACGGAAATCCGATGGAGCTGAAGCTGAGCATCACGGCAGCAATGGGCAACACGGAGATGCGCACGGCAATGGGATGGGCAACGGATGAAAATCCGGAACCGGCAGTCAGACGTCCGGTCCTTGTATGGATCAACGGCGGCGGCTGGAGAGGCGTCGACAAGAACAATCAGATCGGAGAAGTGATCTGGTTTGCGAGACACGGCTTCGCAGTGGTTTGCATCTATTACAGAAGCAGTGCGGAAGGTCATATGCCTGCTCAGATTGAGGACTGCAAGACAGCAATTCGTTTCCTTCGGGCGCATGCTGACCGCTATTCACTGGATCCGGACAGAATTGCAGTGATGGGCCGCTCTGCCGGCGGACATCTGGCACTTTCTCTTGCGCTGAATGATGATCTGTATGAGACGGACGAATGGGCAGAGTATTCCAGCCGGGTGCAGGCGGGAATTGATATGTTCGGCGTCTGCGATATGTATACGATGGCAAAGCTGCATCTGGAGGAGGAGAAAGCGGGAAAGAAGCTTTCAAACCGCTGGGATACGATCTGGGATACACATGAGGGAGCCGTTCTCGGCGGGGCACGAAAAGACTTTCTGGAACGCGCTTATCAGTATTCTCCCTCCTTCAATCTGACAGAGACAATGTGCCCGGTGATGATTCTGCACGGTGATGCAGATCCGATCGTGGATCTTTCCTACAGCGAGGAACTTTATAATAAACTCTGCGTAAACGGCAGGGAGGAAAGCACCGAGATGATCGTGATTCCGGGAGCGGGACACGGTTCACCGGAATTCTTCCAGGATGTGATCAAAGAACAGATTCTTGCGTATTTAGAGAAATGGCTGTGAGGTGAAAAGAATGTCTATTCGGGCTGATTATGAGAAGCGCATGGAAGAGCAGCAGAAGGTTCTGTCAGAGTTCTACGGAGCTGTCTGGCATGATCAGGAGACGCGCTATGTGCATCCTTTCCGTATTTACGGAAATGTCTGGTATGTCGGTGACAACTGGGTCTGTGTTCATCTGATTGATACCGGAGACGGACTGCTGCTGATCGATTCCGGAAACTGCGGTGCAACAGCGATGCTTGTGCAGGCAATCTGGGAAGCGGGCTTTAATCCGGCAGACGTGAAGTGGATCATTCATTCTCACGGACATGTGGATCATATCGGTGGAGCCAATTTCTTTAAGAATATGTACGGAACAAAGCTGTATCTGTCCGCTCCGGATGCAAAGATGTTCAGAGAAAGACCGGAGCTTTCCGCTATTCAGGATTCTAAGGGGATTATGGATACTCTCTTTGTCCCGGATGTCGAAATTCAGGACGGTGATGTGCTGACCTTCGGAAACACAGAGATCCGTTTCGTCATGGTACCGGGTCACACAGCCGGCTGCATTGCCTGCTTCTTTGATGTGTATGACGGAGACGAGAAAAAACGTGCCGGCTATTACGGCGGTTTCGGCTTCAACACACTCCGCGGTGAGAGCCTGCGCGAGATGGGAGATCCGGAATTCAAGACGAGACAGATTTACAGAGATTCTCTTGCCCGCGTGAGAGATGAGAAGGTGGAGATCTTCCTCGGAAACCACTGCATCAATAATGACACGATGGGACGCAGAAAGAAGCAGCTTGAGAATCCGGAGGGACCGAATCCGTTCGTAGACAGTGAGGTCTGGGGCAGATATCTGGATGAAAAGAGAGATGCGCTGGCTGTGTTTGAACAGGATCCCGCAAACAACTGATAAGAAGGATACAGCTTTATTTGCATGAAGATGCACTTCCGGAAGAGAAGGTGCCGGACATACAGATTGACAGCTGGAGGAGAACAAAGATGAGTGAGAGCTATATTCCGCTGACAAAAGAAGACCGCGAGGAGATGCGTGCAACCCTTGGCCGCACCGGCGGCATGAGAGAAGTGATGCTGAGAGAGCGCACAATCCCGGAAAGCTATAAGGCAAACCTGGATCTTGTGACCCAGGAGAGAATCAGCCTGACTCTGCCCGGAGCAGAAGTTCCGGTTGAATGCGTGATTACAATGGCAAAGGACCGCGAGGAGAACTGCCCGGTTCATGTGAATATGCACGGCGGCGGATTTGTCTTCCCGCAGGACCATGATGATGATCTGTACTGTGCACATGTAGCGGCACGTATTCACGGCATTGTCGTGGACATTGATTACGCTACTTCTTTTGACTATGCGTTCCCGACCGCTTTTAATCAGTGCTACGGCGTGATGCAGTGGGTCTTCAGAAAGTGTGAAGAGTGGAAGGCAGATCCGAAGCGTGTGTCCTACGGCGGTCACAGTGCAGGCGGAAATCTGACCGCAGCCCTCAGCCTTCGTGCCGCACAGACAGGTGACTTTAAACCCTGCCTGCAGATTCTGGATTATGCCGCACTGGACAATGATATGTCAGTCCATGAGGGGACCCCGACATACAATGAACGGTCGGCTGCATTTTCCAGATTATACTGCGACGGCAGAATGGAGCAGCTGAAGGACCCGTTTGTTTCTCCCTGCTTTGCAACGGACGAAATGCTGAAGAACCAGCCGAAGACACTGGTCATTGCAGCACAGAAGTGCCCCTTCCGCGAAATCAACGAGGTGTATGCAAAGCGTCTGGCAGCGGCAGGCAATGAGGTTTCTTTCCGTCTTTTTGAGAACAGTGCACACGGCTTTACAATCCGCATGAACGGAGAAGAGTGGATGGATGCACAGGAGCTGATCATTCAGGCAATCCTGGAAAGCTCCCTGTAAACTTCCATGGCCGCACCGCGGGACTTGCCTGTAAAAGTCCGATTGCTCCGTGCTTCGCACTCCCGCAATCGCTACCAGTATTCGCAAATCGCCCTGTCGCTTCCGCTCCATGGCTTTTTTGCTCATACATGTTAGCCCGCGCTATGTCCATGACTCCGTTCATGCAAGCATGACTTCGTCATGGCCGCACCGCGGGACTTTTACAGTACATCACAGGATTTTTGCTGTCTGAGGACCGCATATCCTGTGATTTTTTTGTATTTTTCTCCGATATACAAGAAAACGGAATCGTGCTATATTTTACGGTTGTGATGAATGAAGAAATGTAAAATGCTGCGCAGCGAGAAGGAAAAAAGAGAATGAGTAAAATCAAAAGAGAAGATATTCGCAACATTGCCATCATCGCCCACGTTGATCACGGCAAGACAACACTCGTAGACGGAATGCTTCGTCAGAGCGGTGCTTTCCGCGACAATCAGGATGTTCAGGAACGTGTCATGGACTCCGGTGACATTGAACGTGAGCGCGGCATCACAATTCTGTCAAAGAATACCGCGATTACTTATAAAGACGTTAAGATCAATATTATCGACACACCGGGTCATGCCGATTTCGGCGGCGAGGTTGAGCGAGTTCTGAAGATGGTCAACGGTGTTATCCTGCTCGTTGATGCTTTCGAAGGAACTATGCCGCAGACTAAGTTCGTTCTGAAGAAGGCTCTGGATCTGAACCTGCCGGTTATTGTCTGCATCAACAAGATTGACCGTGCGGAAGCAAGACCGGAAGAGGTTGTGGATGAGACTCTTGAGCTTATGCTTGATCTGGAGGCATCCGATGAGCAGCTGGAGTGTCCGTTCCTGTTCGCATCTGCCCGCGAGGGTACCTGCGTCAGAGAGCTCGGTGATGAGGCTGTCGATCTGAAGCCGCTCTTTGATACCATTCTTGATTACATTCCGGCTCCGGAAGGTGATCCGGAGAAGGGCACACAGGTTCTGATCTCTACAATCGACTACAATGAATATGTCGGCAGAATCGGAATCGGCAAGGTTGATAACGGCTCTATCTCTGTCGGACAGGAGATCATGCGCGTGAACTTCCATGATCCGTCCATTCATGAGAGAACCCGTATTACAAAGCTGTATGAGTTTGACGGCCTGAAGAAGGTTGACGTACAGACAGCAGGCATCGGCTCCATCGTAGCAATCTCCGGCATCGGCGATCTGCAGATCGGTGATACAATCTGCGTTCCGGGACAGGACGATCCGATTCCGTTCCAGAAGATCTCCGAGCCGACGATTTCCATGAACTTCATCGTTAATGACAGCCCGCTGGCCGGAAGAGAAGGCAAGTTCTGCACATCTCGCCAGATTCGTGACCGTCTGCTTCGCGAGCTGAATACAGACGTTTCTCTTCGTGTAGAGGATACAGATGCCACAGACACCTTCCGTGTATCAGGCAGAGGCGAGCTTCACCTTTCCGTCCTGATCGAGAGAATGCGTCGTGAAGGCTACGAATTCGCAGTCAGCAAGGCTGAAGTTATCATGAAGCAGGATGAGAAGGGCCACACACTGGAACCGTATGAAGTTGCATATGTCGATGTTCCGCAGGATTTCTCCGGTACGGTCATCAGCATGCTGTCCGAGCGCAAGGGCGAGCTGCAGGGTATGACCACTCTGGCAGACGGAACTTCCAGACTGGAGTTCAGCATTCCGTCCAGAGGTCTGATCGGCTTCCACGGTCCGTTCCTGACAGCTACCAAGGGCAACGGTATTATCAATACGATCAGACCTCTGGACGGAATGCTGAACT
>JAUNAG010000093.1 GCA_030527685.1 Lachnospiraceae bacterium
AATTTATACCAGTCTTGAGTCGATCAACGGTGATGTGCAAAAAATAATAGCAGACATCAATACGAGGAGCTTCCAGCATAAAAGTGACATACGAAGAACCAGGCAATACGCCTTTGATACCTATGACAAACCGCATATGAAACCACTGCCGAATGGGAACTATGCCGTGTGTGATTATAAGTATTTCCTGCATGTGCCGGATAACTACCACCTCGAGTATGACGGCCACTATTACTCTGTATTGTACACCTATCACAAGCATCCGGCAGTACTGAAAGCAACAATGAGCGAAATCCGGATCTGCGATGCTAATGGAAAGTTACTTTGCAGGCATCCCCGCTCTTATAAAGACTTTCCTCGTTATATCACAGACCCTTCTCACATGCCGACTGATCATGTGTATTACCGTGAACTCAATCAACACGATGGCGCGTATTATCGTCGGTGGGCCACTGTGTATGGCGAAGCTATGAGCACGCTGATTGATCGTGTTCTGCGAAGCCAGAGACATGAGGAACAAGCTTATAACTCCTGCAAAGGCATTCTGCATCTGTGTGATGAGATTCCTAAAAACATCGTCAGTGAAGCGGCCGAGACCTGTATCAAAGCTTCCGCTTGCCGATATAGCTACTTCAAAAAAGTACTCGACAAACTGGTGAATCGTCCAAAGTCTATCAGAGCTGCGGAAAACAACATCGAGCATGCAAACATTCGTGGGAAGGAGAGCTATCAATGAGTATTCTGACCCATGATGATCATGTAGAGATCACGATTATCGAGCGGCTTCGCAAGTTGAAAATGTCTGGCATGGCGGATGCACTGGAAGTTCAATTTCAGGATCCCAATGCGGATCTTTCATCATTTACAGAACGCCTGCAAAAGGTTGTAGATGCTGAATGGGAACTCAGGCACAATAAAAAACTGAACAAACTGCTTAAAAATGCAGGGCTCAGATATCCTACGGCAGATCTTGATGAATCTATATATGATCCTGCCCGAAAGCTGGATGCGGATACAATTGAGAGACTTGCCACCTGCGAATGGATTGACGAAGGAAAAAATCTCATTGTAACCGGCATGACAAGCAGTGGTAAAACCTACATCTGCAATGCGTTGTGCGTGTCTGCTTTGCAAAAGTTAAAGACAGTGAAATATGTCAAAGCCAACACTCTGATGCTTGAGCTGGAGCAGGCACGGTTGAAAACTACCTATCTGGAGTTTATAAAATCCATCGCAAAACTGGATCTGTTAGTTGTCGATGATTTCGGATTAATGGATCTGGACATCGATAGATGCCGGGATTTATTTGAAGTCATCGACTGCAGAGACGGAAGAAAATCAACCATCATCATATCTCAATACCCAGTGAAGAACTGGTACGATCTGTTACCAATCACACTTATGCCGATGCTGTACTGGCCCGCATAACGGACAAACGCCACAGTTATCGTTTGGAGATGAATGGAATCAGCATGAGAGAAAACAATTAAAAGTAACTTGCGGTGCTACGCACCGTTCAGATCGGAATGGCTGCACCGTTTAAGCGGAGCAGCCGCTCCGATTAAATGGAATTTCCATTTGATGCTGCAGTCTGCTTTTAGTTCTTACACACCATGAAATCCCGCAAAATTTATTAAGCATATATAAATGGCACCATATACACCGGCAGATAATGTATACCGTTTTCCCATTTATAATCTTTTATATGGAGAACGTACTTATCTCCTATGCGGCGGCTGAATTTATCACTGAACATATCCAGTGATTTATGGCTTCTGTAATTTCCTGATTTTACTTCTATCGGACTGATTTTATCTCTTTCAGATATCAGAAAATCAATCTCATACAGATGGTTCGAGCTGTCACTGTTCAGGGTATAATAGAACAGATTATGACCCTTTACTGTCAGCATCTGCGCCACTGCATTTTCATATACATATCCCAGATTAGCATCAAGTTTATCCGAAAGAAGCTTATTATAAATCACATTCTCCGTATATTTCTTATCCTTAAATGCCAGCGTTACGAATAAGCCTGTATCCGATGTGAACAGCTTGTATCTTCCCGGATCCTTTTCCAATGCCATCCCGATCCCCGGATTATTTGCGTGATATGCAATATTCACGGTATATGAACTTAATAAATCCGGGATCAGTTCCCGCACTTTTTCTGTTCGTATTCCTTCTCGTGCTGTCGCCAAAATGTATCTAGACGCATTTCCGGAAAGACTCGCCGGAATAGAATCATAGATATCTCCCGCCAGGCCTGCACCATCTATCTTTGTAAAATCTTCCTCATACAGATCTACAATTTCTCTTTTTACTTCATCCACCACCTGCAGATTATTTTGTTCAAGATAAGTTTCTACTGCCTGTGGCATTCCTCCGACAAGCAAATACAATCTGAATATTCGCATCAACTGACGATGCATTGCATTTCCGGCCGCTTTTTTATTTTTAAGAAGCATTTGTATTTTATCTGCTGTTATTTAATCTCCGATTTCCCACAGAAAATCCTCAAAATCCCTCTGCTACATTGATATTTTATGCTCTTCACTGGGAATCAGGATGTCCTTCGTATTCTTTTTGATAGATATAAGAGAACCTGTTTCAATATACTTATATCGTCCATCAGCAACCAGATATTTAATCGCCTGTCTCGCTTTCGGCAAGAGCTGTACCTCGTCAAAAATAATGACAGATTCATGTTCATATAACCTGACTCCTGTCAGCTGCTGCAATTGTAGAAAAAAGAAGTCCAGATTATATGTATCCTCAAATAGCTCTATAATGTCTCTGCTGGTATGTGCAAAGTCTATCAGAATATAAGACTTGAAGTTCTGTCTGGCAAACTCCTCGGCAATCGTTGATTTTCCGACTCGTCTGGCTCCTCTTATCAGCAGTGCATATCTGTCACTGCGTTTTTCTTTCCATTCAAGGAGTTCATTGTATATTTTTCTCTTAAAAACGGTTTTTGCCATAGTATACTCACCTCTTGCTAACCATTATAGCGCAAATCCCCGTTCGTTTCACCCTGATTTATACGCAAATCCCCGTTCGTTTTATCTTGATTCATTCTCGAATCCCCGTTCGCAGCATATTTTCATAAGCTTTCTGCTACTTTAACTCAAAAAACAGGGCCATCCTTCTTCCGGACTGCCCTGCTGCTTCCCCATAAAAAGAGGAGTGCCCCGACGGATATCCGCCGGGGCAATTATTATGAAAAATCTTGTGAGTCAGCTCACGTCTTGTCTCATCGCCGCTCTTTCTTATCTGAAAACATCATATCATTTACATGTGAACAATCAGTGAACCTAAGAAAAACTTTTGTTCATCTTTTACAATTTTTCACTCGGAAACTCTTTTTTTGTGTGTCTTTTACACAATTCATTATACCTTGACGGCCTGTTTCAGAGCGAAGGACCAGATCCAGAGTTCTCCGACCTCTCTGCCTTCTGCCCTCGAAAGTGCCTCTGCGTAGGACTGCAGCTGAATGCGGTATCGCTCCACCAGTTCTTCCGCCCTCCGCACGCGGTCGGTCTTATAGTCAAGCAGAACAAGACCTCTCTCCTCCCGGAAATAGGCATCGATGATACCCTGCACACAGACTGTCTCATCGGAAGGCCAGTCCGGACGGATCTCCGATGCCGGCAGCTCCATAACAAACGGCTGCTCGCGGTGCAGCTGTCCCGCTGCCTGCGCTGCGGCATATCGTCTTCCGAGCTCACTTTCGGCAAATGCAGCCACATCGCGCTGCCTTACTGCAGCTGCGGATTCCGCATCCAGACGTCCGGAGGCCTGCAGATCCTGCATCTGTCTCTTAATCTCCTCTGCCAGTTCTCTTCCTTCAAGAGAAAGTGTTCTGCGGAAATCAAGAAGCTCCATCACCAGATGGTAGGCTGTACCGCGCGCTGCTCCGGAAAGCCTGTGCTTTCCGTTTTCCGCCTCTTCTGTATTCTCGTCCGAAGCCGCTTTTTTCTTCATGAATTCCGGTACCGTCGGCTCAAAAGAGGGCTTCGAAACTTCACCTGCTTCCTCATTCTGATCCGGTTTCATTCCTGCCTGTCCGGCAGACTGTTCCGCCTCGGCCTCATCTGCCCCGGCGTACGTTTCATTCCCCGTTTCTTCCTCGTAGAGCTGCCAGACCTGCTCTTCCTGCTTTTCCTCTTCAAGTGCTTCCCACACCTTATGCTTCAGCTCCGAAACCGAAACCTCTACCGGAATATTTTCCCTGCCTGCATAAGGATACACAAACCGGAAACGCTCCAGAAGGGCTTCCCGGGCCTCCCTGTCATAAACAGCATCCGCACGCATATACCGCAGCTCGTCCAGCATCTCCTCACGATGCAGACCGCCTGCTTCCGCCTGCATGGAAAGTGTCTGCACTGTGACCGGCGAGATCATGACGGAGCATGGTTCACCTTTAAGTTCCGCTCTTCTGATCATGCGTTCTGCTGCCGGATAGAGCCAGGCGAAAAAGGATCTCGCGCGGGTCAGCACGCCCGGAGAGAACAGCATCTCCCGCAGCGGCATCAGCAGCTCAAGCTTCTTCAGTTCCTCTTCATCCTTCACAGCGCCGGTAATAATCAGCTTCTGCTTCGCACGGGTCAGCGCAACATAGAGAACACGAAGCTCCTCTCCTGCCCGGTCGCGCTCCATGCGCTCGCGGATCGCTGCTCTTCGAAGCGTCGGATGGCGCAGTCTCGTCTCCAGATCAATATAATCCGCTGCAATGCCGAACACCGGATGAATCAGCAGATTTGCATTGCTGTCTCTTCTGTTAAAGCCTCTGGAAGTTTCCGCCAGAAAGACAATCGGATACTCCAGGCCCTTGCTCTTATGGATTGTATAGATTCTTACAACATCTTCATCCTCGGAAACAGTACCCAGCTCATCAAGATCCGCCTCCTGCTTCTTCAGATTTTCAAAATACCGGATAAAGTTGAAAAGACCTGTATAACTTGTCTTTTCAAATTCTGCCGCCCGGTCCACCAGCATCCTCAGATTCAGCACACGCTGTGCACCGCCCGGCAGTGCTGCCGCATAGTCCAGATAGCCGCTCTCTGTCAGAATCCTGTAAACCAACTCATGCAGAGCAGCATCGTGCATCAGCCCGCGCATTTTATCATAAAATGCAAAGTACTTCTGCAGCTTCTGCCTTGTCTCGTCATCCGATCCGGACTCCGCATACGCTCTTGCCTGATCATAGAACGAAAGATAGCGTGCATCTTCACTGCCTGTCCAGCTTCTGACTCCTTCCGTCGTGCGGATTGCCGCCAGCTGTTCGGCATTCAGACCGACAAATGCAGACCGGAATACCGCTGCCGCCGCAATATCGTTCTGTGCATTATCAAGAAGTGAAAGAAAGCTCAGAACATTTCTCACCTCAAGTGCCGCAAAATATCCGCCTTTTCGTTCCGCATATGCCGGGATCTGCATATCCTCCAGCACTTTGACGTAGGTCTCTGCCGCGCTCATGGAACGCATCAGAATAACGATGTCACGATAGCGGACCGGACGCATCTCCTTTGTTTTGTCATCACGGATGCGGCCGCCCGCAACAAGCTCACTGATGCGGCCGCCGATTGCGCGGGCTTCAAGAGCCGCCTTCGGCTGTACACCGTCCGAATCTGCAGCTGCATCGTCCTCTGCATCGTCACGATTCGTGAATACAGGAAGAAGCTCTGTCCGGAAATCGTAGACCGCTTCTTTCTGCTCTTCCCCCGCTTCTATGATAATCTCAGCAGTTTCTTCTGCCGACGCAGAGATCTTTTCCGTCTCACCGGAAGCCGATTCCGGATGATCGGCTGAGGCATGCTGTACGGCTGTGGTCTCATAATCCGCGCCGACCACCAGTGCCGCATCATCATCGTATGCGATGCCGCCGATCTCAGGCCGCATAATCTGACGGAAGATGCCGTTTACACTTTCCAGCACTTCCCGTCTCGAGCGGAAATTCATATGCAAATCAATGCGTGTGCCCGCCTCCGGCTTCTCCGGATAAAGGTGGTACTTTTTCATAAAGAGATCCGGCCGGGCCTGACGGAAGCTGTAGATACTCTGCTTGACATCACCTACACAGAAGTAGTTCATTCCGCCGTCTTCTATCCGGCTGACTGCTGTCAGAATCTCCTCCTGCAGGTAATTGCTGTCCTGGTACTCATCTACCATGACCTCATCATACAGTCCGGCAAGCTCACGGGCCGTATCTGTTCTTCCGTTTTCATCACGCAGAATCTGCAGGGCCGAATGCTCCAGATCGGCAAATTCCATGATGCCTCGCCGCTGCTTCTCTGTCCTGTAGGCCTCGGAAAACTTCTGCACAAGACGGACAAGAACCGAAAGCGGTCCCGCACTCTTCCGGATGTCCGAAAGAATCTCATCCGGATTGACGCAGAAGCCTTTTTCGAAAAATTCGATCTCCGCCTTGATCATCTCGCGGTTATTCTTGAAAGCCTCGCGAAGAGACGGATCCTCTGTCGATTTCGCCCTGCCGCCCGGCAGTCTGCCCGGATCGAAGTTTCGAAGTGCCTCGTACCATTCCCGGTAACTTTCTCCTGCAAGAAGGGCACGCAGAAGCTCCAGCTGTGCGACTGCAACCTTCTTATAAGCGGCAGGTCCGTCGCTTCGCTCTGTAATGGCCAGATTCTCCTCTGCCAGCACCAGCACCGACTTTGCACGTTCCCGTGCATCCTGCATATATTCCTGAAGCCACTGTGTTCCGGCAAGTTCTTCTTCTGTCTCGACCAGATTGTCCTGCAGACAGGCTGCAAGCCAGGAATCCGGATACGGATCGCTCTGTGCCGCATTGTAAAGGCGCAGAATGTCCTGCTCAAGCTGCACGTCGGTTTTCTGAGGTGCCAGTGTCTCCACACAGTCTGCCAGTTCCGGAAAGCTTCCGTCCGCATAAGCTGCATAAGCCTCTTCCAGAACTGCGCCGGCCACATCGTGCTGCAGCAGCTTCATCTCTCCCTGCTCTGCAATCCGGAATCCCGGCGCCAGTCCGATCGTGTGACCGTAGGAGCGCACTACATAGGAGCAGAAGCCGTCGATTGTCGTAATCTGCGCATGATGAATCAGAGCAGCCTGCGCTGCCAGATGTTCATTCTCCGGCTGGCGCTCGCGCTCCTCTGCAATTGCCTTCATAATACGCGTGCGCATCTCACCTGCCGCGGCCTTGGTAAAGGTCACGATCAGCAGCCTGTCGATGTCCGCAGGGTTTTGCGGATCTGTCAGTCTGCTCATAATGCGCGCAACCAGTACGGCTGTCTTACCGCTTCCTGCCGCAGCACTTACCAGAAGATTACTGCCGCGGGTGTCGATGACCCGTCTCTGATCCTCGGTAAAATTCATAAATCCAGCTGCTCCTCTCAATCTATAATCTCAATCCACGGCTCTTCATCAGCCCCGGAAATCTCTGCTGCCTGTGTTTCGACTACGCCTTCGTTCTTTGCTTCCTGAGCAGACTCCGTTCTTCGCATTCTGCATGCCGCAAGCTGCTCTTCCATCAGCCCGACCGCTTCTTCCATCTTATATTTCTGCAGATCACGGAAACGGAAGCCAGGAATCAGCGGATCAAAACTACAGCTTTCCCGGAAGGTACAATATGTACACGGCGTATTGTTATCATAGCGGTACGGATTGACCTCTGCCTGTCCGAGCAGCATCTCCGCTGCCGCCTGTCCTGCCTTCAGTCTCGCATAAGAACCGATCACTGCCAGATCCTCTGATTCCAGCACCTTTGAGCCGCTTCGGAAGCCGCCGCCCTTCAGCAGGGTCACCGGCATGACATCCGATTTTCCGCGTTCCGTCAGTTCCCTGTCCATGTGCTGCAGCAGTGGGAGATCCTTCAGCACCACGCCGGTTCCTCTGTTCGCATGCAGTCTTCGGGAGATCAGCTCATCCGTCTCCTCTCCCTGCTCAAAATCCAGCACCGGATCCTTGACCTGCTGATAGAACATACCGGCAGGAACAGGGTGTTTCCCCTCCCTGCGCAGAATCTCGGCGGCTGCATTTGCATAAACAGCAAGCTGCAGTTCAAGACCGTGGTAGACCAGTGACGGATCCCACTCTGTGGAGCCTGTCTTGAAATCGACAATCTTAAAGTAAGTGACATCGCCGTCTGTATAGGTGTCCAGACGGTCGATCTTGCCTGTGAGCACCATCTCCGTGCCGTCCGGCAGCGCAAACTGCAGGCTCCGCAGATCACCGTCTGTGTAGAAGTCCTGCTCCACGCGGTCAATCCGGAAGTCACCGGCTGCAAGCTGCCTGGTCATCGTATCAACGGCAGCATCCAGAAGTCTTCGCATCTTTGCAATCCGGTACTGATCTCTTGCCGAAGCAAGCAGGGCCGAGCCGCTTCCTGCCTCCGCAACAGCTTTTCTTAAGCAGTCATCAAGCCGCTTCTCTCTGTCTTCCTCCGTCATGGCAAGCTCCCGGACGTCCTTTCCGACCAGTTCCTGTCCGAAAAGCTCCAGTGAGCGGTGCATAATCGTACCGAAATCCATGCCTGAGAAAACATAGTCCGGGCGCTCTTTCAGCCGCAGGCCGTAGCGCAGGAAATGCGCATAGGCGCAGGTGCAGAAATACTCCAGTCTGGATGCCGAATTCACAAGTCTTGTGCCGTAGATAGCCTTTGCAGCCTCCCTGCCGATCCGGTCCACCGGCTTGTGCTCCGATGCAGCCGTCAGCAGCCGCGCGGTCCGCTCTGCATATTCCGGGTCCTCACGCAGCAAAGCGAACAGATCCTTCATGGCATCTGACAGAGGTTCTCCCGGAATCCCGGACAGTCCCGCTGCGAGCATGGCAAGTCCCGCTGCCTTTCTCTCCGGATAATTTCTGTTTCCTGCAGCCTGACCGTCTGCGGACTTCTGCACTTTTCCGCTCTGCAGCAGCTGTTCTTCCTGTCCGGCTCTCCGAACTGAAATCTGCGGAAACAGTCCCTTCACCAGATCGATCACGTACGAAGGATTCGCTGTCTCACCCTTGCCGTTTCCGCGGCTGTAGGACAGCCACAGACGCTCCGCCGGCTTTGTCAGCACCGCATACAGGTAAAAACGCTCAATATAAACTGCCTGTCGGGATGTCGGCTTCAGGCTGATGCGGCTGTCTGTCTGATGCAGCAGCTCTCTGTCACTGTCCGTCAGCATGCCGGTTGTAATCTGCACATGCGGTACGATGCCTTCATTCACGCCGGCAAAAAGCAGCACCTTGATATCACCGATACGCGAACGTTCCACATCACCGATCAGAACACGGTCACTTCCCGGAGGAATGATTGCCACACGCGCTTCCGCAAAACCGGCCTCCACCAGGGCACGGAAATCCGCCATCGAGATTCTCTCGTCTCCCAGAACAGTAACCAGCTTATCCAGAAAGCCGCAGAAATACGGATAAACCTGGGCATATTCCTTCGCCAGATCCGGTCTTCCCTCAGCCAGAAAACGTTCCTGCGCCGCCAGCAGCTTTTCCTCTGCATGACTCTCCGCACAGAAGGTATAGAGCGCAGCAGCCTTGTCACGCACCGTGCCCTTGCGGTCCGCCAGTGCCTGTGCGAGCGGATCGATCAGTGCCAGCACACGCTTTCGCAGTTCCTCCAGTGCCGGAATCTCCTCCGGATCCTGTCCTCTGTAATAGTACACAAAACTCTCGCGCCACTTCTTCTTTCCGCGAAGACCCGTTCCGAGCGCATAGTTTTCCAGATGCTCAATCTCCTCGCGGGTCAGATCCGTCATGCCGCTCTTCAGCATGCGGAACATACTGTCAAATGCATACTGATCCGTGCATGTTTCCAGTGCCGCACGGAGATATTCAATCAGCGGATTCTTCAGCAGTGACCTCTTTTCGTCCAGGAAGTACGGAATCTCATAGGCCTGCATCACCTCAGACGCATAGATGCCGTAGGATGCCAGATCTCCGGTCACCACCGCAATGTCGCGGTACCGCAGATGCTCTTCTCTCACCAGACGGCAGATCTCTGCTGCAATCTGCTCCATCTCCTCACGGGGATTCTTCGTCTCACAAATCGTGATCGCACGCGGACTTTCCCCGTATACCTCCTGACCCCTTCGGAACAGTCTTTTTTCGAGAAATGCAATCTCTTTCGAGCCTTCTTCACTGCCGTCCGCGCGTCCCGGCACCGAGATCGGATCTGCGATTCTGACACCGCAGGACGAAGCAATCTCGCAGAGCTTCTGCTGCATCTCAAAGCCCATTGCAAACAGGTTGCTGCGACCCCTGCGGGCACCTGGTTTATCCACCGTATCGACAGCAGCTGTCACCAGAAGATCTCCGACAAGCGGCATCAGCTTCTCTAAAAGACGGTACTGCACCGGCGTAAAGCCCGTGAAACCGTCAAATGCAAGTACACTGCCGCGAAGAAGCTCCGACTGCTCCGCCAGTGCACAGAAGC
>JAUNAG010000094.1 GCA_030527685.1 Lachnospiraceae bacterium
GTTCTTCGCAGATCTCGGCATCACAAGATCCGGTCTGGAGAAGCTGATCGCAGCAAGCTACAGCCTGCTCGGTCTGCAGAGCTACCTGACAACCGGTGAGGATGAGACACGCGCGTGGACGATTCCGGTCGGCTGCAAGGCTCCGAAGGCTGCAGGCAAGATTCATACAGATTTCGAGAGAGGCTTCATCAAGGCAGAAGTTATCAACTATCAGGAACTTCTGGACTGCGGTTCCTATGCTGCAGCCCGTGAAAAGGGTCTGGTCCGCATGGAAGGCAAGGAATATGTCGTTCGTGACGGCGATGTCATCCTGTTCAGATTCAATGTCTGAGGCATAAGAGAATGGATTATCAGATTGCTTTTCCGCATCTCGGAATCCGGCTGGACCATGTGCCGAAGGGATTTCAGATCGGGAGCTTTACAATTGCCTGCTACGGCATCATGATTGCGATCGGTATGCTGCTCGGCATCAGCGCAGTCTGCCGCCGGGCGAAGGCAACGGGGCAGAGTGCCGATGATTATCTGGATATCTCCATCTGGACGATGCTGATTGCAATCATCGGAGCCAGAATCTATTATGTGGCATTTACCTGGTCCTATTATAAAAAGGATCTGCTCTCCATCCTGAATCTGCGTGAAGGCGGTCTTGCCATCTACGGCGGACTGATCGCCGGAGTGCTGGCGCTTCTTCTGTTGTCAAAAAAGAAGCGGATTGCATTTCCCGTAATACTGGATACCGTTGCCATCGGGATACCGATTGGACAGATTCTGGGACGGTGGGGTAATTTCTTCAACAGAGAAGCCTTCGGCGGCTATACGGACAGCCTGCTTGCGATGCAGCTGCCGGTGAGCGCCGTGAGACAGGGAGAGATCACGCAGGCTATGTGGGAACACGCTGCTGTGATCGACGGCATCTCTTTTATTCAGGTGCATCCGACTTTCCTGTATGAGGGACTGTGGAACTGCGGTGTGCTGCTGTTCCTGTTCCTGATGCGGAACAGAACGGTGTTCCGCGGAGAACTCTTTCTGTATTATCTGGCCGGCTACGGCATCGGACGTTTCTTTATTGAGAGGCTCCGCACGGATCAGCTGCTGATTCCGGGGACGGGAATTCCGGTTTCGATGGCTGTTTCGGCAGCGGCTGCTGTGATTTCTCTGGTTCTGATTATCAGGGGAAGAAGGACGGCAGCAGTAAAAACTGCAAAAAAGTGAACGGCATGTACGGCCGTAAATGCAAAGCTGTGGGTGAAAACCCACGGCTTTCTTTTTTGCGCAAAGATTAACAAACAGTATCCTTTTTGTGAATAAATTTTTATTGCGCAAAAGCTGATATTTCGCAAAAAGCGTTTCCGTGAGGTTGATTTTTACAGTACTATGGGTTAAAATTTCAATTAAGTGGTACGAAGTGGGACGGAAAAGCCACGAAATGGGAGATAATGAATGTTTCTTGGAAAGTATAATCACACAATCGACAGCAAGGGGCGGCTGATCATTCCGGCGAAATTCCGTGAAGAGATCGGTGCGCAGAAGCTTGTCGTGGCTCCCTGGTGGGAGGGTGATCTGACTGTGTTTACACAGGACGGTTTCCGGGAATATATCAAATCTCTCGATGAACTGCAGGGCAGTGCGGAATCGCGCAGAAGAATTAAGCGTTTCATAACGAGCGGCGCCGATGAATGTCGGCTCGATGCGCAGGGCAGAATCCTTCTGAATCAGAAGCTTCGTGATTATGCGCATCTTAGCGGAGATGTCATCCTCACCGGCAATATGGACAGCTTTGAGATCTGGAATCCGGAGATCTGGGCGAAGACCGAGGATCTGCTGAATAACGCAGAAGAGATGCGAAACGAGCTCGAAAGCCTGAAGCAGTTGTTCTGAACAGAAAAGAGACGAAGCGGAAAAGGGGAGTTTTTCGCCTGAACTCATTTCAGGCAGCACGTCTGACCGACGGGAAGGGGAGCCCGAAGGAAAAGAAGGATGCCGGGACAGCAACAAACGGCGCAGGCCGATCTGGGGAGTGATCATGATAGAATTCGTACATCGTTCTGTTCTGCTGGATGAGACAGTAGACAGTCTGCAGGTAAAGCCGGGCGGCGTTTATGTTGACGGAACGCTCGGAGGAGGCGGACATTCTTTTGAAATCGCAAAGCGGCTTCAGGGAGAAGGTACGCTGATCGGAATTGACAGGGACGAGGACGCCATCAAAGCGGCAGGAGAGCGGCTTTCGGTGTACCCGGACATTGTCCGTATTGTAAGAGGTAATTACAGCCAGATGCCGGAGATCGTAAGAGATCTCGGCTTCAGTAAAGTAAACGGTATCATGCTCGATCTGGGTGTTTCTTCTTATCAGCTGGATACTGCGGAGAGAGGTTTCTCTTATATGCAGGATGCTCCGCTTGATATGAGAATGGACAGACGCGAGACAAGAACAGCAGGAGACCTGCTGAATACTGCCGATGAGCAGGAACTTTTCCGTATCATCCGTGATTACGGAGAAGAGCGCTACGCAAGAAGAATCGCAGCCAATATTGTGGCTAAAAGAGCGGTCAAACCGATTGAGACAACCGGGGAACTGGTTGAAATTATACGTGCATCTATTCCGCTGAAAGCACAGAAAATCGGCGGTCATCCGGCAAAGCGTACCTTCCAGGCGATCAGAATCGAGCTCAACAATGAGCTTGGTGTGCTTGAGGATACACTGGATGCCATGATCGATCTGCTGGCAGACGGAGGAAGACTCTCCGTCATCACCTTCCACAGTCTGGAAGACCGGATTGTGAAAACTGCATTTAAGAGGAACGAACATCCATGCACCTGTCCGCCGGAGTTCCCGGTCTGTGTATGCGGCAAAAAGCCGAAAGGCATTGTCGTGACACGGAAGCCGGTTGAGCCCTCGGAGGAAGAGTGCGTAGAAAATACGAGATCACGGAGCGCCAAGCTTCGTGTGTTTGAAAAACGAGGGGAAGTATAAACGATGGCCTACGGCACTGCTGCAAGAAGGGTAAATCGAAGATCGGAAAATTACAGCACGCAGTACCGGGTAAACGGAACATCGGCTTATGTGCCTGCACGTGTAGCGACAGGACGAACCAAAATCCGCAGAAGACAGACGAGCGCGCTGATTGAGAGAAACAGAGCAAGAGCGCTGCAGGTGGGGAAAACGGATGTGCTTCTGCTGAGCCTGGTGATTCTGGCGTGTGTGGGAATGTGTGTCTTTCTGATTAACAGAAAGGAAGAGTACACAGAGCTTAACGGACTGAACCGGCAGCTGGAGACACAGCTTCTGAATCTCAGAGGTGAGAACGACACGCTGCTTGAGAGTGTCAACAACAGCGTTGACTGGAATCACGTACGGGAAGTCGCAATTGATGAATTAGGTATGAAATATGCGACAGAGGATCAGATCGTGTGGTATAATAGCGATGAATCCAGTTATGTACGTCAATACAGGAATGTCGGATAAAGGTTCAAAAACAGGTGTCCGGCAGTTTTCGGAGATATTTTGAGTAAGCCTACACCAGTCCGCGCTGAGAGAAAGAGCGCAAAAAAGAAAAAAATAAAATTTAATCAGACAATGAGAAGAAAGCTGGCGGGACTGTTTGCTGCAGTCGTGCTGGCTTTAATTTGTCTGCTCGTCAGAATTGTCTGGATCGGTGCGGTCGAGGGAGACCGCTATAAGAAGCTGGTACTTGCAAAGACACAGAGCCAGTACACGACACAGACTCTTGCCTACAAGAGGGGAAATATTATCGACCGGAACGGAACCGTGCTCGCCGCGTCGGAGAAGCGCTATCACGTCATTCTCGACTGTAAGGCGGTGAACAGTTCTTCCTCTTATATTAATCCGACCGTAGCTGCACTGACTGCCTGCTTTGATGTCAGCGAGGAGAAAGTCCGGAATCTGCTCATGGCGGATGAGACGAAATCATCCAGCTACCAGATTCTGCTGAGAGACATCTCCATCGAGGACAAGCAGAAGTTCACTGCCTATAAGAGCGGTGAGAACGAGGCACTTTCCGATGACGAGCGGAAGAGCAGAGGCTATATCCGCGGCGTGTGGTTTGAGGAGCATTATACCCGCCAGTATCCGCTAGGCGATCTTGCCGGAGAGGTTCTGGGCTTTGTCTACAGCGATAATCATGCAAACTGGGGCATTGAGGGCTATTACAACAATACGCTGTCCGGAACAGACGGCCGCCGCTATTCCTACTGGAATTCAGAGGCGGAAATTGAGCAGACCATCGTGGATGCAGTCGACGGCTGCAGTCTGACGACTACTCTGGATTCCAATATTCAGAAAGTCTGCGAAGATGTCATTAAGCAGTTTGAGAGCGTGTATAAGAACGGACCCTTTAGTTCCACAGAAGCAGCCAGGAATATCGGTGTTGTCATTATGGATCCGAATACAGGCGGCATCCTTGCGATGGCATCAAACAAGAACTATGATCCGGCAAACCCCTTCGATGAGACTATCAGACGGTATTATCCGGCTGAGCAGGCAGAGGCCATCATCAATGCATCGGAGACGGAAGACAACGGACGGAAGAAAGAGATTCTGTCACAGATCTGGAGAAACTTCTGCATCTCGGATACCTACGAGCCCGGATCCGTCTTCAAGCCGGTTACGGTGGCAGGTGCTCTGGAAAATGCAGCCGCAGCTGACGGTGATACCTTTGTCTGCGACGGCTCCGAGACTGTTGTCGGTGTCAAAATCAAGTGCGCCAATACAGAGGGACACGGAGAGGAAACACTTCTGGAGGTCATTCAGAATTCCTGCAACGATGCGATCATGCAGATCGGCAGCAAGCTGGGCGTGGATGCGTTCTGCCGCACACAGCAGAATTTCGGTTTCGGACAGAGAACCGGAATCGATATGAGCGGCGAGGCGGCAGGTATTGTCAGAGCGGCCGATACAATGGGTTCGGTTGAGCTTGCAACCTCCTCCTTCGGACAGGGGTTCAACTGCACAATGGTGCAGGAGATAGCAGCCATCAGCTCCATCGTCAACGGCGGCAATTATTACCAGCCTCATGTGGTCAGCCAGATCACGGCACCGAACGGCAGCGTACAGCAGACACTGGACGGCATTCTGGTCAGACAGACCGTTGCCTCCGATGTGGCGGCCTACGTCAAGTCCTACATGAAGGCAAGTGTTGATTCAGGTACTTCTCAGTATGCGAAGGTGGACGGCTACTCCATGGGAGGCAAGACCGGAACATCGCAGAAGGTGCCGCGCGGAAACGGCAAGTATCTGGATTCCTTCATCGGCTTCGCTCCGTACGACAATCCGCAGGTTGTGATCTATGTTGTGGTGGATGAGCCGAACGTGGCGGAGCAGGCGGACAACCGCTATCCGCAGTGGATTGCAAGAGATATTCTCCGGGACGTTCTGCCTTATCTCGGCATTTACCCTGATGAGGCTTCCAATCCGGACAACCAGTATCTGAAGAAGGACTTCAACAATCCGACAGGAGATGAGGTTCTGACAACTGCGTGGGAGACGGAATCCCAGACAGAAGCAGCTGAGGATACAGATACCTATTATTACGATGACGAAGGCGACCGCCGCAATTCCGCCGGTCACATGGTCGATCAGGAGGGCTATCTGATCAATTCGGATCAGCTCTATGTCGATGAAAATGACAATGTCATCGACGCAAGCCAGAAGATCAAAGCGGGACAGAAGGTTGCTTCCGGTGAGAATAAGAAGAATATCGGCAGTGCCAATGCCGATACGACTGCCGACACCAATGTGCCGGAGCCGCAGGGGACGGAGAACGCCTCCAATACAAGCGGCGGAAATACAAAAGAAACTGAAGGTTATACTAATAAAGAGGCAGGTCTTGAATGATGAGTACAACAACAGCAGCAATTATTGCAGTATTTATTGCATTTGCAATTACAGCAGTCATGGGGCCCTTTGTGATCCCTGCACTGACCAGACTGAAGATGAGCCAGACTGAGCGCACCTACGGCATGGAATCCCACCTGAAGAAGGCAGGTACACCGACAATGGGCGGTGTCATGATTCTCTGTGCTGTCACTGTTGTCAGCCTGATCTTTGTATTCCGTTATCCGAAGATCGGTCCGGTGCTCTTCCTGACACTGGCATTCGGTCTGATCGGCTTCTTTGATGACTATCTGAAAGTCGTCAAGCGCCATTCCGACGGCCTGATCGCATGGCAGAAACTTCTGCTTGAGTTTGTTGTCACAGCTGTCTTCTGCATCTATCTGGTCCTGATTCCGGATATCTCACTCAGCCTTCGCATTCCGTTTGCAGGCGGTAAGATGGCGGATATCGGATTCCTTGCAGTGCCGCTTCTGTTCTTTGCGGTACTCGGAACAGTCAATGCAGTCAACTTCACAGATGGTCTGGACGGTCTGGCAAGTTCCGTAACAGCAGTGGTCGCACTGTTCTTTACAATCGTGTCCCTGCTTCTGGAGGCGGGTACAGCTCCGATGCCGGCAGCTGTTCTTGGCGCACTGATGGGCTTCCTGCTGTACAATGCATATCCGGCAAAGGTGTTCATGGGAGATACAGGTTCCCTGGCACTCGGCGGTTTCGTTGTCGGCATGGCATACACACTTCATATGCCGCTGTATATTCTGATTGTCGGAATCATCTATCTCTGCGAGATTCTGTCTGTCATGATTCAGGTCTCCTATTTCAAGGCCACACACGGCAAACGAATCTTCAAGATGACACCGATCCATCATCATTTTGAAAAATGCAACTGGTCGGAGACACGTATTGTCGCAGTCTTTACAGTGATTACTGTTTTAGCCTGCCTGCTTGCATATCTTGCACTGTAACTGAAAAAAGAGGGAGATAAAGAAAATGGAACTGAGCGGAAAAAAGGTACTGGTATACGGAACCGGAAAGAGCGGAATCGGAGCTGCTGACCTGCTTGCAGGCTGCGGTGCGGTGCCGGTGCTTTTTGACGAGAAAACAACACTTTCTGCTGATGAAATCCGGAACAAAACGACTGCACCGGATGCCGTCGAAGTAGTTCTGGGAGACATTCCGGAAGAGATACTTGCGGAGCTGGCCTTTGTTGTCATGAGCCCGGGTGTCCCGGTTGACACAGAGCGTGTCGAGGGATTCCGCAGAAGAGGACTTCGCGTAATCGGAGAAATCGAGCTTGCGTGGGAGACAGGAAAGGGTACTGTTCTTGCCATCACGGGAACAAACGGAAAGACCACGACGACAGCTCTTCTCGGCGCCATCATGAAGGCACATGAGCCGGAAACATTTGTCGTAGGAAATATCGGCAATCCGTACACCTCCGCGGCTCTTTCCACAACAGAGCGCTCCATGACGGTTGCGGAAATCTCAAGCTTCCAGCTGGAAACAATTGATACCTTCCGTCCGCTTGTCAGCGCGATTCTGAATATCACAGAGGATCATCTGAACCGTCATCATACGATGGAAGAATATATCCGCGTGAAGGAGCTGATTACAAAAAACCAGGATCAGGACTGCACCTGCGTTCTGAACTATGAGGATGAAGTGCTGAGAGCTTTCGGAAACAGCAGCTGCCCGGCACGTGTCTTCTGGTTCTCCTCAAAAGAAGAACTCGCAGACGGCATCTTCCTGCGCGGCTCCGAGATTGTCATGAACAGAGACGGCCGCACGGTTGTATTCTGCGATGTCAGCGAGCTGAAGCTGATCGGTGTTCACAATTATGAAAATGTCATGGCTGCCTGCGCAATGGCATACTCTGCAGGCGTTGCTGTGGAAACAATTCAGCGCGTCATTAAGAACTTTTCACCGGTTGAACACCGCATCGAATATGTCGATGAGAAAAACGGTGTCATCTGGTATAACGATTCAAAGGGAACCAATCCGGATGCCGCAATCAAGGGTATTGAGGCAATGTCCAGACCGACCTTCCTGATTGCGGGAGGCTATGACAAGGGCTCCGATTATCATGAATGGATCCGTGCGTTCAACGGCCGTGTCAAGAAGCTTGTTCTGGAGGCTGCTACGAGAGAGGATATCCGGAAGGCTGCACTGGAATGCGGTTTCCCGGAAGAGGATATTGTCATGTGCGAGACCATGCGTGAAGCAATGGAGTACTGCAGCGCACATGCAGAAGCAGGAGATGCTGTTCTTTTATCACCTGCCTGCGCCTCCTGGGGCGAGTTCCCGAACTACGAAGTAAGGGGAGAAGTATTTAAAGAATATGTCAGGAAAGAAATCTAAACGCAGAAGACGCAGGGCGAGGAGAAGAGTACTCCGGATGCTGCTGCTGGCGGCGCTGATTCTGACACTGTATCTTGGCTTCCCGCTCCGACATGTCGTAGTATCCGGGACAATGCATCATGAGGCTTCGGTCATTACAAACCTTGTGCTGGAACGACCGGTGGCTGACAATACACTGCTTGCAGTGCTGCTCAATCATGAGCGGCAGATCAGCCAGTTCGGTTTCGTGGAATCCATCAATGCGGAGATCGAATCAAGAGACACCATCCGGGTGGAAGTGACGGAGCGCAGCTTTATCGGCTGTGTATTTGCAGAAGACAAATGGTGGTATTTCGACAGCGCCGGTCAGGTGATGGCCTGTGCTTCAAGGAAGCTGGACGGAGAGCAGATTCCGCCGGTAACGGGTTTGCTGCTTTCCCAGACACCACAGCTCGGACAGCAGCTTCCGACGACGAATACCAGGGCGGTTTCGATGCTCAGTGTTCTTGCGACGATGACAGAGACGAACGGTGAGCTTTGCCCGGATGAGGCGATTTTTGATGATGACAACCGTCTGGTTCTCCGTTACGGATCTGTAAAGGTGCAGGTCGGAAGCGGCGAAAAGCTGGATATGCGTCTCAGAAAACTGGAAGAGGTTCTCAATACGGTGCTTAACGGTTACACCGGAACCCTTCATCTTGAGACCTATGACGGCTCTCAGGCAGGCCTGATTTTTGATCAGGAACAGAACTGAGAAAGAGACTGAATAAAGCAGAAAAAAACGATTATTTCGTTCTGCGCAGCAGGACTTTTTTTGAAAAAATTCTTGATTAAACCTGAAATACACTATATCATTGTAGTGTATTTGACATAAAAATGCGTGAATGCGCCTGCAGCTTTATGCAGCCGGTTTTTTATGGACCTGCGGCACAAAAACTGCTCCGTCATTTACTTTGCTTTTGAGAATAAACAGTTGTTCCGAGAGGGACAAAGAAGGAGGAGCACATTGTTAGAAATCACATCGAATGAAGCCGAATCTGAAGCTCGTATTATCGTAGTCGGTGTGGGTGGAGCCGGCAATAACGCCGTCAACCGCATGGTTGATGAGACAATCGGCGGTGTTGAATTTGTCGGTGTCAATACAGATAAGCAGGCTCTTACGCTCTGCAAAGCCCCCACGATTGTACAGATCGGCGAGAAGGTCACAAAGGGTCTCGGCGCCGGTGCAAAGCCGGAGGTTGGTGAACAGGCTGCCAACGAAAGCGCTGATGAGCTGAAGCAGACACTTTCCGGTGCTGATATGGTCTTCATTACCTGCGGCATGGGCGGCGGTACAGGTACAGGCGGTGCTCCGGTTGTTGCCGGTATTGCAAAAGAGCTTGGCTGCCTGACAGTCGGCGTTGTTACAAAGCCGTTCCGTTTTGAGGCAAACAAGAGAATGGAAAACGCTATGCGCGGCATCGAGAAGCTGCAGCAGAACGTTGATACACTGATTGTCATCCCGAATGACCGTCTGCTTGATATTGTTGACAGAAGAACAACAATGCCGGAAGCTCTGAAGAAGGCAGATGAGGTTCTGCAGCAGGCTGTTCAGGGTATTACAGACCTGATCAATCGTCCGGCTCTGATCAACCTTGACTTTGCTGATGTCCAGACTGTCATGACCAACGGCGGCATTGCTCACATCGGCATCGGCTCCGCAAAGGGCGATGACAAGGCTCTTGAGGCTGTTCAGCAGGCTGTTTCCAGCCCGCTTCTTGAGACCTCTATTCAGGGTGCCAAGAATGTCATTATCAACATCCGCGGCGATATCTCTCTTGTTGATGCCAATGATGCTGCAAGCTATGTAGAACAGATGGTCGGTGTAGACTCCAATATCATCTTCGGTGCTATGTATGATGATTCTGAAGTCGATACCTGCACAATCACTGTTATTGCAACAGGTCTTCAGGACAACGACAAGAAGGCACAGGAAGAGAAGAAGG
>JAUNAG010000095.1 GCA_030527685.1 Lachnospiraceae bacterium
ATTATACGATGAAAACACATCCGGAGAATTATAAACGCTATACATCTTTTAGTGATGCAATGAATGAGGTTCTTGAAGATGCTTGATTTCATCATGTCTAATAGATTCAGAAAAGATTTGAAATGAGCTTATGCTTTTTTATCACGTACAGGCACACACTCGGATCTATTCTCTTGAAGTATCAAAATTACAGAGCATTATTCTGCAGCCGGTAATTCCGGCTGCTTTTTCTAGGCCTGAAAAAAGGAAGTGATCGATGTACAAAGTGTCCGGGTACGTGGACCGTTATCATTCACTTCAGACAGCTCCTCAGCTGCGGTATATTCACCAGTGATTCCAGAATACCGTGATTGGATTCTTCCAGATCCAGAGAATCGCCGAAGGCATCCATCAGACTCTGCCGCAGTTCAGAACCTTCTTCAGTGTAAAGATATTGATAGAGTTTCTCGCATACACGGACGATGTTGCGCGTGTACTGCCGGAACATCGGGCTGAGCTCAGAGGCAAGCATACCGAGTCTGGATGCATAGACAGAAGTAGTCGGTTTCAGGAAGGACTCACTGTATTTATGCCACAGGCGTGCATTGGCCGGATTGGAGGCAGTTTCCTGCAGCTCCTGAATCATGGAGTCAATAAAGGCAGCATCTGTTTCCCCGGACAGAGAAGTAATCAGCTGATACCGCTCGGACTGCATGGAAAACAGCTCGTCAATCTGCTCGGAGCTGAGAGACTGGAAGAACAGCTGCAGCTTCCTGTAAGCTTCATCCGGTTCCTGCAGAGTCAGTCTGTTGATCTTCATCCAGATGAATTCCTGATACTCACTGAACTTTTCGTGAGGAAGGAAAGCAGAAAACAGATAGCGGTTGAGCGCGCCGGAGCTGTAGACGGCAGAAGCATCCTCACCCGTATTCGGTGAAGGCGGTTCCGGAAACTGTGCTTCGAGACAGAGCGTGTAAAGATCAGAAAAATCGGGGTAGAGCGGAAGCTCGTCAATGATGTGATTCATGCCGATCAGCGTCTGCGAAATCCGGATCTGCTCCTGACGCAGCCGACGGATGTGCTGGTTTAGATAATGCGTTGCCGTGATCGGCGAGTGAAGCATAGAGGAGATACTCGCTACGGACATCCCTGCGTCACGCATCTTTTTGACAAATGTCAGCCGCTCGCAGTCCGCTTCTGTGAATTCATAATATCCGTTTGCAGCATCAACAGACGGAGAGAGAAGCCCCTCCTGTATATAGAAATGGATATTTCTTTTTGTTAAGCCTGTCTTTTCACTGACCTGTCTGAGTTTCATCATTCATATCCCTTCAGAGATTCCATCTGTACCTGTCGTAGTTTCAGAAAATCCGGCTGCATTAATAATGCTGTTTTTCCGAAACAACTCATAGAAAGTGCTTTCCTGAGGATTATCTTTTTCGATTCCAGGTATAATTTTTTAAATTCATCTATAGTATACAGTTAACTGTACAGAATTTCAGCCGGATAATCGTTTTTGGTGCAGGAAAAAGCCTGAAAATGCGTTTTGTTCGGCGTTTGCAACGAGCCGGAAGAACGAACTTTGGCAAAATTGCGAGTTTGACCGTACACCAGCTGTATCGTGTACATTGGGGAGGAAGCAAAGAACTTTAATACAGAATGACGAGGACAAGTGATATGTTTGAACATCTGTTTACCCCTATTAAGATTCGAGGAATGGAATTAAGAAACCGCGGCATCATGCCTGCTATGGGAACCAAGTTTTCCGGCAACACAAGCGATGTGACGCCGACACTGATCGAGTACCACAGACTTCGTGCAAAGGGCGGCAGCGGCCTGAACATCGTAGAGGTCAGCAGCGTGCATACACCGAGTGCACCGAGACATTTCCTGTCCTTAAGCGAAGACCGCTATATTCCGGGAATGAAGAAGCTGACAGACGCAATCCATGCGGAAGGCGGAAAGGCAGGCGTCCAGCTCTGGCAGGGAAGTCTTGCAGTCGGCCTTGATCAGACAGCACAGATCCTGATGGCAAGTGAGATGCCGGTAGCTCCGGGCGTCACACTCCCGGGCATGACAGTAGAAGAGATTGAGGAGATCGTCAGATGCTACGGCCAGGCTGCCGAAAGAGCAGTGAAGGCAGGTTTTGACTGCCTCGAATTCCACTGTGCACACAATTATCTGCCGCATTCCTTCCTCTCGGGCGGCATCAACCACAGAACCGATGAATACGGCGGTTCCCTTGAGAACAGAGCAAAGTTCCCGCTGGCATGTATCCGCGAAATTCGTGCTCATATCCCGGAGGATATGCCGCTGTTCATGCGAATTGATGCACATGATGATTATCTGGAGAACGGCCTGACAATTGAGGAAGTCATCACCTTCTGCAAGTGGGCAGGCGAAGCAGGTGTGGACGTTCTGGACGTCTCCCGCGGCAATGTCATCACTCCGGCCAATAAATTCGAGGTTCCGCCGATCGATCTTCCGAGAGGCTTTAATATTCCAAATGCAGCCCGCATCCGCCGCGAGACCGGCATGCTCACCATCGGTGTCGGACGCATCAACACACCGGAGCTTGCAGAGAAATATCTCGCAGAGGATCAGGTGGACATGGTCGTTCTCGGACGCGCACAGTACGTTGATCCGGAATTCATGAATAAGGCAAGAGAAGGCCGCACAGAGGATATCGATCACTGTGTAGGCTGTGACCAGGGCTGCCTGGATGCATTTGCAGATACAAACTGCCCGCAGGTTACCTGCCTGCGTAATCCCGCACTCGGAAGAGAACTGGAATGCAGGATCACAAAGACAGAAAAGCCGGAAACAGTTCTGATTGCAGGCGGCGGTATTGCGGGACTTGAAGCGGCAATCGTTCTGCAGCAGAGAGGCCACCGCGCTGTGATCTGCGAAGCAGGTGACAAGCTGGGCGGCCAGTTCCTGACAGCAGGTGAGGCACCGCGCAAGCAGGAGATGAAGGACGAAGTCATCGCGATGGCAAAGAAGGCAGAGCGTCTCGGTGCAGAAATCCGTCTTCACACCAAAGTTGACGCAGAGCTGATCCGTGAGATGAAGCCGCATACCGTGATGAACGCCATCGGTGCGGTTCCGATCCGTCCGCGTATTCCGGGCATTGAGCAGAGCTTTGTTGTCAGCTCCCATGATGTACTGAACGGCCTGACAGAGGTCTCCGGCAAGGTTGTCGTCATCGGCGGCGGTATGGTTGGCATGGAAGTTGCCGAGTATCTCGCTGAGAGAGGCTGCAGCGTCACAGACCTGGAGATGATGAAGGAATACTGCGCAGATCTGGGCATGGCACGTAAGTTCTGTGTACAGGAGAGCATCGCAGCTGCAGGAATCGAGTCTGTAACAGAAGTTAAGGTGACCGGTATTGAGCCGGGCAAGGTCGTCGGCGTCAAGGGCGGAGAGCAGGTTGAGTATCCGTGTGATTATGCAGTTGTAGCCATCGGCTCTGTATCCCGTGACGGCAGAGAGCTGGAGGCAGCTGCAAGAGAAGTCGGTGCAGGCTACTTCGTCATCGGTGATGCAGGACGCGCAAGACGCGCAATGAATGCAACCAGAGAAGCATTCGACGCAGCATTGACATTTGACGATCCGGCAGTTCATGCAGATGTGACAAAGCCGCAGAAGGTCGTAGCCGTGACCGGTGCCACAGGTACCATGGGTCTGGAGACACTGAAGCAGCTGCTTGGCAGAAAGAACAGATTTAAAGTCAGAGCATTTGCAAGAGAATCTGATATCAACAGACAGAAGATGAAGCAGATGGCTGCTCCGAATCTGGAAGTCGTCTGGGGCGATCTGGCCAATTACGATGATATCAGGCGACTGGTGGACGGCGCCGATTATGTACTTCACATCGGTGCGATGGTTTCACCGGCAGCTGACAAATATCCGGAGAAGACACTGTACACGAACATCGGCTCAACCCTGAACATCATCAAGGCAATCAAGGAGCAGCCGGATCCGGACAAGGTGCATTTCGTCTATGTCGGAACAGTGGCAGAGACGGGCGCAAGAACCTATCCGATTCACTGGGGACGTGTCGGTGATCCGATCAATCCGTCGATTTTCGATTACTATGCACTTTCCAAGGTGTATTCAGAGCTTGCTGTTTTTGAATCCGGCCTGAAGCACTGGGCATCGATCAGACAGACAGGACAGCATCCGAGTGCGGAAGGAGCAGGCGAGGAGCCGATCATCTTCCACCAGCCGGCAAACAATGTTCTCGAGTGGAGTACATCCATTGAATCCGGTATCTGCATGGCCAATGTCTGCGAGGAATGGGTTCCGGAATCCTTCTGGAGAAAAGCTTACAACCTCAGCAGCGGTCCGGCTTACAGACTGACCTGCTGGGAACTGACAGATCTGATGATGGAGCCCTTCGGCATCAGTATCAAGGATCTCTACGATGCAGACGCACTGCCGTTCTACAATTTCCACGGCCATTACTTCTCCGACAGCCAGAAGCTGGATGACATCCTGCATTTCCGCTGCATTCCGGGCGAAGCTTACTGGGAAGGCGTTCGCGACGAGATGAGACGCATGAAGGCCAATCCGATGATTGCGGCTATGTTCCCGAGCGCAGAGCAGATGAAGGAACATAACAAGGAGATCGGCATGAAGAAGGGCGGTCTGTACTATGCTCTGGAGAACGGAGACGAGGACTGGATCAAGGCATTCTACGGATCTGCCGAGAAGCGTGCGGAAATCAAGAGCTGGGATGATGTGGAGCTTTTCCATCCGAGCGAAGAAGAGACTTATCTTGACCACGGCTATGACGAAGAGAAGGGAATCGAAAATCTGACACTCGAGGATCTGCAGAAGGCAGCGGCATTCCGCGGCGGCAGATGCCTGATCTCCGCAGTGCCGGCTGATATCTACACCCCGATTCTGTGGGAGTGCGCCGACAGCCATCAGTTTGCAATGTCTATCAATGCAGTCCTGCAGGGCGGCCACTGGTGCCCGGAGTGCCTGGCACATGAATGGCATTACGGTGACATCGCAAAGAAGAATCCGTTCTATGCACAGGTCTGGACACCGCTTCACGGTGATGAAGACAACTACGTGATTCCGATGGAATACAGCGGCTTTGATGTGGCAAACGAGCTGAAGAACAAGCTTGGTTTATAATACGGAGGGAAAAGAAGATGTTAAAAGATAAGGTTGCAGTCGTAACAGGCGGTACACGCGGAATCGGTTACGCGATCGTGAAGAAGTATCTGGAAAACGGCGCAAAAGTTGTCCTCTTTGGTTCCAGACCGGAGACAGTCGAGAAGGCAGTACAGTCTCTGAAGGCTGAGAATGCAGAGTGGGAAGTCAGTGGTGCAAGCCCGGACCTCGGCAATGCGAAAGCAGTTGCCGAAGAGATCGGAAAGGTAAAGGAGAAGTACGGCAGACTGGATATTCTGGTCAATAACGCCGGCGTATCCGACAGCACACTGCTTGCAGATTATCAGGACGGCCAGTTCGAGAAGGTCATGGAACTGAACCTCCTCGGCGTCTACCACACCATTCAGCCGGCAGCTTCTGTCATGAAGGAGCAGGGTGGTGGATGCATTATCAACATCAGCTCCATGGTAAGCCGTTTCGGCCAGCCGGGCGGTGTTGCTTATCCGACCAGCAAGTTCGCAGTCAACGGTCTGACCATCTCCCTTGCACGTGAGCTCGGCCCGGATCAGATCCGCGTCAATGCAGTCGCACCGGGTGTCACAAAGACCGATATGGTTGCCGCACTTCCGGATGAGGTCATCCAGCCGCTGCTGAACACGATTCCGCTTCGCAGAATCGGCGAGCCGGAGGATATTGCAAATGCATGCCTCTTCCTTGCAAGTGATCTGGCAAGCTATGTCTCGGGAGCAGTGCTTTCAGTAGACGGAGCAACACTGGTATAAAATATTAAAGAACAGAAGATATAAGTGGAAAGCCGTGTGTCCGGGAGGATACACGGCTTTTTTTGACTGCATCTCATTTTACAGAGCATATCATCTTATGCTGAGAGAATGATTCAACTGCTGTGAAAGGGGAAAACAATGGGAAATTGCTACGGTTATATACGCGTCAGCTCACATGAACAGAATCCGGATCGACAGCTTGCGGCGATGCACGAGCTGCACATTCCGGAGAAAAACATTTATCTGGATAAGGTTTCGGGAAAGGACTTTGACCGGGAGGGCTATAAGAAGCTTTTCAGGAAACTGAAAAAAGGAGACACACTTTATATCAAGAGTATCGACCGTCTTGGGAGAAACTACAGAGAAATCATCGAACAGTGGCAGCTCCTGACGCGCAAAAAGCAGGTTTACATGGTCGTACTGGATATGTCCCTGCTTGATACGCGAAGAGGCGGGGACTTGCTGGATACATTTATCAGTGAACTCGTACTGCAGATTTTATCCTATGTTGCGGAAAATGAGCGCACACAGATCAGGCAGCGTCAGGAGGAGGGAATCGCGGCTGCAAAAGCAAAAGGAGTCAGATTCGGCAGGCCGCCCAGAGAGACGGGAGCGGAATTCGCCCATGCATACGCCAGATGGAAGAAAGGGGAAATATCACAGAATGTGGAGGCAAGACAGTGTGGAATGGCGGCATCAACTTTTCGTTATAAGATCAGGAAAATGCAATTGGAAGAATAACAGCCGGGCAGAAAGGTATACTTTTCTGCCCGGTGATTCTTTCAGATTATATACAACAATATAGAACAATTTTACACCAGAAACATACGTGAAACAAGCATTCCGATCGGATCGACCAGACTGATTACGCCGGATTGTAAGTCCACAGAAACGTATACTTTTCTGCCCGATGCAAAATGAAATCAATTCGGGGGAATATGGATATGGCTTCTTTTGTCATGGAGTGTCCGAGCTGCGGCAGGTATGTCGAGGCGAAAACAGGCTTTTTTGCAAGAAAGAAAATTGACTGTACCTGTGGTTATACCATCAATGTTCGCACAGATAAGCTGACCGGCAGAGTGTGTCCGCACTGCGGCAACAACGTGGTTTTTGATCAGAGCAAGGCGGATCAGGCGAAGTGCCCGGTCTGCAATGAGCCGATCAACACAATGGAAGAACAGAGCAAGGTGGTGGAATTCTCCTGCGGTCAGTGCGGTGTACGTCTTCGCGCAGCAAAGGGAACAGATACCTATACCTGCCCGGTCTGTGACCATGTGAACAAAGTGGCTGAAAGAGCTGAGCTGGAAGAAGCAAAAAAGTCCGGTCTGGCAAGCATCATTCGATACGAGGGGGATAATGCGACGCTTGTCTGGAAGCATCCGCTCGAGGATTTCAACATGGGCTCTCAGCTGATTGTCCATGAGTCACAGGAGGCGATCTTCTTCCGCGACGGACAGGCATTGGATCTTTTCGGAGCCGGACGATACACACTGGAGACACAGCAGCTGCCACTTCTTGAGAAGATTTATCAGCTTCCGACAGACAGTGAGGCGACATTTCACTCGGAGGTTTACTTCATTAACCGTGCCACGCAGATGGGAATCAAGTGGGGAACGGACAGCAAGGTTCGCCTGTTTGATCCGATCTCCGGACTTCATGTAGAGCTTGGCGCAAGCGGTGAATTTAATATCCGTGTAGAAAATGCAAGGAAGCTCCTTCTGCGGATTGTCGGCACGACGGGAGGCCTCAGCAGTGAATCTCTCGTGGGAAATCTGAATTCCAAGGGAATCTTCAGAAGTCTGATCATGACCCAGGTCAAGAGCTTCCTGGCACAGACGATCAAGGAAAATCAGATCAGCGTTCTTGAGATCGATGAACACCTGATGACACTTTCGGCATCTCTTCGGGAGAAGATCAATCAGAGCCTTGAGGACTATGGTCTTATGATGCCGGAGTTCTTCGTATCCCGTGTCGTGACACCGGATGATGATCCGAACTTCCGAAGAATGAAGGAGCAGTATGCAAGACAGTATCTCTCTGTCCGGGAGGAGGAGATCCGGAAACGTGAGGCAGAAGCAGCGGCAGAGCGAAAGGCTGTGGAGGCACAGACCGATGCCCGCATGCAGATCATTCATGCACAGGGAAGTGCAGAGGCCATGAAGATCCAAAAGCAGGCCGAGGCAGAAGCTTATCGGATGCAGGCAGCTGCAGAGGCAGCGGAAATGCAGATGAAGGGCTATTCCTATCAGCAGGAGACATCGCGCATGGTTGGCATGGAGGCGATGAAGAACGGACTGACCGGAGAAGGAGGCAGCGGCATCATCGGAGACCTCGCAGGACTCGGAGCCTCCCTTGGCGTGATGGGCGGTGTCGCCGGAATGGCCAAGGATATGCTCAATCCGGTTGTACAGGGAGTCGGAGGTGCATTTGCCGCAGGCGCACAGAACGGAGCGTTCGGAGACAGTCAGATGGGACAGTCCTCCCTCGGAAACGGAGTGCCCGGCGCAGCAACTCCCGCACACAGTGCACCGGGGGACAGCTGGAACTGCAGCTGCGGTGCGGCAGGAATTACGAGCAAGTTCTGCCCCGAGTGCGGTGCGAAACGTCCCGAACCAAAGCTGCCTGCGACCTGGAACTGTCCGAATTGCGGCGCAGCAGGAATTACAAGTAAGTTCTGTCCCGAATGCGGAACCAGAAAGCCGGAGAAGACGACATGGTGCTGTCCGAACTGCGGTGCAAAGGAAATTACTAGCCGCTTCTGCCCCGAGTGCGGAACAGCAAAACCGGAATAAATCACAACACGTCGATTGGGTTAAGGAGAAAGTGATATGACAGCAAATCAGAAGAGAGCCGCATTGACAGGCGGCATCGTGATGGCCTGCTTCACATTGATCACATTAATCGCCCCACTTCAGAAAGGAAGCGTCTACATCCTGTCATTCCTGTTCACATGGATCGCGGCATGTGTGGCAGGCTATGGAATCTACAGAGGTTTACTGAACGGCACATCTGTAAAAAGTAAATATTACGGCTTTCCGATCGCCAGGATCGGTGGCATCTATTTCGTCATTCAGCTTATCCTAAGCATCCTCCTTATGATTACGGCTACATTTATCGAGATGCCGATGTGGATCGCGGCGATTCTCTACATCGCCCTGCTGGCAGCAACAGGCATCGGCATGATCGGAGCTGTGTCAGTGCGAGAAGAAGTGGAACGACAGGACAGCGAAGTAAAGAGAAAGACCTCTGTTATCCGGGAACTGCAGAGCATCTCTGCGGGATTTGCAGGATTGACAGATAATCCGGAAGTGAAAAAGAAATTGCAGAAACTCACAGATGAGCTGCGATTCAGCGATCCGGTGAGCTCTGAGGAAACAGCAGGGATTGAGAATAAGCTGAGAGAAAAGATCGAGGAGATCCGAACACTTCTGACTACAGGAGAAGCTGACCGGGAAGCAGTGACAGTACTTTGCGAAGAAACAACACGACTGATTGGAGAACGGAATCGAATCTGCAAGGATGGGAAGAGATAAGAGGTGAGTCATATTGGCGGAAGCAGATAAAATATGCTTTTTATTTGGAGCAGGAGCAGAAGTAGGATTTGACATCGCCGGAGGTGGAGATTTTGCAAAGGACGTGCTCGGTATATCGGATGAAGGAAAGGCGATGACCGATGCAATAGCGGAGTATTACAAAAAGGGAAGAAGCTGTTTAGTTGGAACGGAAACAGATGGATGGTATCCGGTATATACAAGGCAGGGGTGGAAGAGTAATGAGATCAAGAAAGCTGCTGTAATGACAAAGTTTCTTTTCGAGAAATCAGATGAAATTACGGATTCAAAAAAGAATTTTGAAACAATTATTAAGCGCGAAGTAAAGAATGCTAAGGATAGCGAAATAAAGAAGTATTTAAGTTATAAGGGGTTGATAGATGCAAATTTTTATACGATGATCGCACCAAAATATCTCGGGCCGACTAAGTTCTGGCAGGTAGTCAATACTTTGAGGAATTTAATAAAAGATATGGCAGTCATGTTCATATACTGGACTGGGCATTGCACCTTGATGAGTCCACTCCCCATATCCATGAAAGGCATGTCTTTGATGCGGTGAACCAGTACGGAGAGTTATGCCCCCAACAGGACAAAGCTCTGGAAGAATTAGGAATGGAGTTGCCTGATCCGACCAAGAAAAAAGGAAAATATAATAATCGCAAGATGACCTTCGATGCAGAGTGCAGAAAGCTCTT
>JAUNAG010000096.1 GCA_030527685.1 Lachnospiraceae bacterium
GCCGGTCTTCATCGGAGATCCGCCGGAGAGTCCTGCTGCTGCGAAAGCTGCCAGTGCAACCGGCGGCGTCAGGTTTGCAAACATTGCAAAGTAGAAGCAGAACATATGAGCGGAGATTGCCGGGATGCCAAGCTTGATCAGAGCCGGAGCGGCAATCGTTGCTGTAATCAGGTAGGACGGAATGCTCGGAAGACCCATGCCGAGGATCATGCAGGTGATCATGGTGAAGAGCAGGGTCAGGAAGAGACTGTTCTGTCCGATGCTGACGATGGCAGCGGCGATATTCAGAGCGAAGCCTGTCAGACCGCAGATACCGACGATGATGCCGACGCAGGCGCAGGCAGCGGCTACGGAGATTGTAGACTTTGCTGCTGCGACAAAGGCATCACTGATGTCCTTCAGACTCATGCGGCTGATCGGTCGAAGCTCTGCAACGACGATGGTCAGTATGATGGTCCAGAATGCGGAAAAGAGCACGGTCTTACCGCTGAAGAACAGCATGTAAAGAAGGAAGAGAATCGGAATCAGCAGATGTCCGCGTTCCTTCATGATCTTGCCGACCTTCGGGAGCTGATCCTTCGGCATGCCGAGGAGCTGCTCCTTGCAGGCACGAAGATGTACCTGGATGATGATGCCGAGATAATAAATCAGGGCCGGAATGACAGCTGCCTTGACGACTACGCCGTAATTGACGCCGAGTGTTTCAGCCATAACGAAGGCTGCGGCACCCATGATCGGCGGCAGAAGCTGTCCGCCGACAGAGGCTGTTGCCTCAACCGCACCGGCAAATTCCTTGGAGTAGCCGGTCTTCTTCATCAGCGGAATCGTGAAGGTACCGGTAGTTACAACATTTGCAATAGCGGAACCGTTGATACTGCCGAGGAAGCCGGAGGCGATGACAGAGACCTTAGCCGGGCCGCCTCTTGTGGAGCCTGCGAGAGCGGAGGCGATGTCGTTGAAGAATTCGCCCATGCCGCACTTGTTCATGACCTCACCGAAGATGATGAAGAGCACGATGTAGGTAGCAGATACCTTGATGGAGGAGCCGTAGATGCCGTAGATATCTGTTGTCAGATAAGTGGTAATCTTGGTCCAGGTGTAGCCGCGGTGCATGAAGAGGCCCGGGAAGCTTCTTCCGTAGATACCGTAGATCAGGAAGATGATGCTGAGAATCGGCAGAGCCGGTCCGCAGATACGTCTTGCGATTTCCAGTACCAGCAGGATCAGGATTGTGCCCATTATGATGTCCATCTGGCTTGGTGTAAAGCCGGTGGAGATGAATACCGGGTAACGGACAAAGACGTAGACCGGCATTGCTGCGGAAAGAGCGACCAGAATCCAGTCATACCACGCGACTTTTTTTCTGCTGGACTTTTTGAAGGCCGGATACATCAGATATCCGAGCACCAGCATGAGTCCGACATGAATGGCATGATGCTTGAGGTTGACCATCATGAAGAGGCGGATGTTGGAAGCATAAGCCAGGTGATACAGCGTGAACAGAAGTCCCGCTGCATAGAGAATCTTGCCGAGGACGGATGAACCGAACTTCCTGGTGGCAGATTCCTTTTCATATTTTTCAAGAACCTCCTGTCCCTGTTCAGCCGAGATGACATCGGCATTCTGTAGGTTCTGTTTGTTTTCTGATTCAGCCATTGAAGAGTAACCCCCTGTTAGTCTTGATAGTGGCTTCGACGAAGCTATGATTCGGAATGGAGTCAAACGAAAGAATAACGCTGCCATCCACAGTCAGCGTTTTCATATTGGTCTGAGAGGTGATCCAGTTGAAACACGGAAACTCACTGTTGATCCCTTCCATGACGACCAGACCGTCTTCGATCCGGGTTGTGACATCCATCTCGGCCGGAATGCCGGCACCGTAGCCTGCTACGGTAATTTTGTTCAATAAAAATGTATCTGTCTCCGTGACCGTGTAATATTCATTCCACGGGACATGCTCAAACGAATGCGTGAGAGCAACTTCGACCGTGCTTCCTGATCTGACGGCGGTGCGGCAGATCACTTCGCCGGTCTTCTGATAAGAAACGACAAGATATTTCCGCGGAAGGAAAAAAAGAATAAACAGAACGGAAAGCAGAAGAATCAGCGCCGTCAGGCGCAGCAGTATCTTTTTCACAGAAATCCTCCTGTTTCAACAGGATAGATGAATTCAAGAACAGCCGGCTGTCATCCAGCCGGCGTTCTTCAACAAAGCTTGTTTGATTCTTAAGGTTTCTTACAATGCTCTGCTTATCATGCGGCAGAAAAGATGCGGATCAGTCCTTGATGTATCCCTGATCCTTCCAGAACTTTGCAGCGCCGTCATGAAGCGGGATGGTGAGATCATCAACACCGACTTCAAGATAGATGTTCTTGTTGGCTGCGTTGTGAGAAGCCTGGATGGTATCGATATTTTCGAAGATACCTGTCAGCATATCGTAGACGACTTCATCGCTGAGGTCCTTGTTGACCAGCATGATGTTGTATACGAAAACGCCTTCGACATCTTCCTTATTGTTGTAGGTGTCAGCCGGAATAACAGTTTCGGAATAGAACGGATATTCCTTCACCAGGTTGTCGCGGCCTTCGCCGTCGATCGGAACGATAACCATATCATAGCTTGTTGCAAGCTCTGTGACGGTAGCGTTCGGGATACCGGAGGTTACGAACACTGCATCGCACTGGCCGTTCTTCATGTTGTCGATTGCTTCACCGTATGCAAGGTAGTCAACTGTGATGTCATCATAGGAGATACCGTAAGCATTCAGGATCATGCGGGCATTGACCTCAACACCGGAGTTGGCTGCACCGACGCCGACACGCTTGCCGACCAGATCGTTAACAGACTTGATACCTGTATCAGCTGTTGTGACAAGCTGTACGTAGTTCGGCCACAGACGCATCATAGCGCGCAGATCGGTTGCCGGTTCCTGGCCTTCGTAAGCACCGAAAGCATCATAGGCCTGCATAACAGCATCCTGCATCGCAATGGCGATTTCAGCACTGCCTTCGCGGATCAGCTGAATGTTTTCAGCGGAAGCTGCGGTAGCCTGTGCGCTGGTCTTGTATCCCCAGTCACCGAGTGCTGTGGCAAATGCACCGCCGATCGGGTAGTAGATACCACTGGTCGGGCCCGTTGCAACAGTAACGAAGGTGCCGGCCTTGTCTGCATCAGAGAGAAGCTCAGAACTCTTCTCTTCTCCGGCTGCTGCACTCACCATCACCTGTCCACTGACAGTGAAGCCGGCAGTCATGCAAAGAGTCATCGCGATTGCAAGTAACTTTCTCATTTTCATAATACATACTCCTTTCTTTTTATACATCGACTGAATACTTTATGCGTATAAAGCCGCTAATATGCATTATTATACATCGAGAGGGCGGTGCTCGTATATAATAAAATCAGATAAATGCTATTTATGTTCTTAATAATAAGCAAAGTTTCTGATTCTGTTTCGCGCGATAAGCAAAAATTGCCAAACAATACATAGAGCATGCTAAAATTTTGTTTTTGTGTTGTAATTTTTGTCTGGATAATTTATGATAATTGGAAAAATAGACAATAAAAATGGTACGTTCTGTATTTTTTAAAGCAATATGCGCAAGGAGGGATGAAGAGTGGGGGATTTGCTGAGAGTGGAGAAGATCAGCAAACGCTTCGGTGATTTTTATGCCAACCATGATGTAGACTTTTCCGTCCGACACGGAGAGATTCATACATTACTTGGAGAAAACGGAGCGGGTAAGTCTACGCTGATGAATATCCTGATCGGACTGTATCAGCCGACGAGCGGAAAGATCTACCTCAATGACAAGGAGGTCAGAATTGAATCACCCAGTCAGGCTGTCAGTCTCGGAATCGGCATGGTGCATCAGCATTTTATGCTGGTAGAAGCGATGACGGTTTTTGAGAACATCATTCTCGGAGACCGCCATGCAAAGGGGATCTTTATTGACCGGGATGCGCGTCGCAAAGAGATCGAGGAGCTTGCAGACAGATACGGCTTTCAGATTGAACTGGACAAACTGATTACGGAGATCTCAGTCGGTGAGCAGCAGCGTGTTGAGATTCTGAAGGCACTCTACAGAGGAGCTGAGCTTCTGATTCTGGATGAGCCGACGGCTGCGCTGACGGACATCGAGGTAGAGGGTCTCTTCGAGGTTATGCAGAAGCTGAAGAGCGAGGGCAAGAGCATCATCTTCATCAGCCACAAGATGCGCGAGGTGCTTTATATCTCAGATCGTATTACGATTCTTCGTGCCGGCGAGGCAGTTACGACGGTGGAGAAGGACGAGCATCTGGACGGCAAACAGCTTGCCAATCTGATGATTGGCCGCGAGCTGAAGGAATCCAAATATACGAAGACGGTTTCTGAAAAGGATGTTGTGGCAGAATTTTCACATGTTTCCTATCATAAGGCATCCAAACACAACGGCGTCAATGACATTTCCATGAAGATCCGTGCAGGTGAGATCGTCGGTATTGCGGGCGTGGACGGCAACGGACAGACACAGCTGGCACAGCTGGTCACGGGTGTCATCTCTCCGGAAGAGGGCGAGGTGTTCTTAAAAAGATCGAAGCTCTCCGTCTATGATCCGAATGAGTTTATTGAAAAAGGAACGGCGCATGTGCCGGAGGACCGCAATCTGCAGGGTCTTATCGGTGATATGAGCATCTCTGATAATCTGGTGCTGAAGGCGACTGCAACAGACCGCTTCAGTATCGGACACGGACTTCTCCTGAAACGTAAGGAGATTGCCGATTATGCGAGGTCGATGGTTTCGAAGTACGATATCCGGAGCCGCTCGATCGATCAGGATGTTCGCAGTCTTTCCGGCGGCAATCAGCAGAAGGTTATTCTTGCAAGAGAGCTGGAGTCGAATCCGGATCTGCTGATCGTGGCTCATCCGACACGAGGCCTTGACATCGGCGCAACGCAGTTTGTCCGTGATCAGATGGAAGCTGCACGTGACAAGGGTGTCGGTATCCTGCTGATCAGTGCGGACTTTGATGAAATTCTGGAGGTCTCCGACAGAATTCTGGTCATCTTCGAGGGTCAGATTATGGGTGAATTCTCCGGACAGAATCCGCCGATTGATGAAATCAGTCTCGCCATGACGGGCAAGTGAAAGGAGGAGGATCATGGGAAAACTCAGAAAATCTCTGACAGGCGTGGTCGTTCCGCTCTTATCCATTCTGCTTGCGATCCTGATCGGTGCGATTATCATGCTCTGTCTCGGAGCAAACCCTGCCGTTGCGCTGAAGAATCTGGTGATCGGCGCCTTCGGCTCAAAGCCGAATATCGGCACGACACTGACAAAATCGACACCACTGATCTTTACCGGCTTATGCGCCTGCTTTGCCTATAAGTGCGGCGTGTTCAATCTGGGCGGCGAGGGTCAGTTTATTGTCGGATCCATTGCGGCCTGCTATGTCACGCTGACAACAGGCATCACAGGTTTTCCGGCCATGCTTCTGGCAATGATTGCCGGTGCTGTCGCAGGCGGTATCTGGGGCTTCATCCCGGGCATTCTGAAGATTACGCGCGGACAGAACGAGATGATTATCTCGATCATGTTCAACTATATCGCAACTCTTCTGATGGGCGTTATCTACACAAACTGGCTGCGTGACGGCAGTGTTCCGCAGACGGCAGCCGTTCCGAAGGAGAGCATGCTGCCGCGTATTGTGACGGGTATGCGTATGACATGGGGCTTCGTCATTGCGATTGTACTCGGCATCCTGATTTATTATTTTCTTTACAGAACTTCAGCCGGTTTCCGTCTCCGTGCAGTCGGCTTAAATCCGACAGCCAGCCGCTTCAACGGATTCCCGGTGAAACGCTTTATTCTGATCAGCTTTATCGTATCCGGAGCGATCGCAGGACTCGGCGGCAGCGTGGAACTTCTCGGTACGCAGTATCGATTGATCAACGGCTATGCTTCCGGCTACGGCTTCGACGGTGTTGCAATGGCGCTGATCGGTCAGCTGAATCCGATTGCTACGATTGTTGTAGCGCTGTTCTTTGCGGCGCTGCGTGCAGGTGCGACAACGATGCAGGCCGCAACCGGCGTTCCGACCAGTGTTTCTGATATTATTCAGGCACTTGTCATCGTCTTCACCGTTGCGGGCATGGCACTTACGCAGCTTCCCGAATTCACTGCATTTCTCCAGAAACACCGCAGAGAGGAGGCGAAGAAGGCATGAGTTTTGTTGCAAATCTGCTTCTGGCAACAGTACGTATGGCGATCCCGCTTCTCTTTATTGCAATGGGTGAGCTTTATTCCGAGAGAGCCGGCATGGTCAATATCGGTCTGGAAGGTCTTGCCGCAATCGGCTCGCTGGTCGGCTTCCTGGTCAGCTTCGTGACCGGCAACAACTGGATCGGCATCCTGTGCGGTGCGCTTGCAGCCATCGCCGTCAATATGATCTATGCATTTGCCACGATTCAGCTGTGCGCCAATCATACGGTCTACGGTATGGCCATGAACATCTTTGCACCGGCACTTGCATCCTTTATCTACCGTGTCTACTTCGGCAAGGGCAGCGATCTGTCACAGATCCAGCTGATGAAGGGTATTGCAATTCCGGGACTGAAGGACATTCCGTTCCTCGGCGATCTGCTGTTCAACCAGACTCCGATGGTATACATTGCGTTCCTGCTCGTTATCTTTACCGTGATCTTCTTTAAGAGCACACGTGCAGGTCTGAACTACAAGGCAGTCGGTGAAAATCCGAAGGCGGCAGCCACGCTCGGTATCGATGTTATCAAGACAAAGTATCTTGCCTGCGTGATCTGCGGCGCACTTGCCGGAATCGGCGGTGCATATCTGACAACCTGTTACTCCAATACTTATACCGAGGGAAATATCGCCGGCCGCGGCTTCATCGCACTGGCCGCTGTTATCTTCGGCCGCTGGTCAGGCGGCGGTATTCTGATTGCCTGCCTGTTCTTCGGCTTCTGCGATGCTCTGCAGATCAGACTGCAGGTCGCAAGTATCGGTATTCCGTATCAGTTCTTCCAGATGATTCCGTATCTTGCTACGGTTCTGGCTCTGTCGATTATCGGCGGAAGAAAGCTCGGACCGAAGGCATCCGGAAAACCGTACAGAAAGGAAGAACGCTGAATTATTTTGAATTCCGCCGCATACTGCGGTTGAATGGTGTATGTCACATAAAACAGTTTCATAACAAGATTTATCACACAACATTTATCAGGGAGGTACCAGTATGAAAAAAGCTTTGGCATTGATGCTTACCGTCAGCATGACAGCTCTTGCATTCCCGGCATTTACACAGGCTGAGGCAAAGGATTACAAGATCGCAATGATCTGTGACTCCAGTATTAACGACGGCGGTTGGGGCGCTGCCTGCTACAATGCGATGGTTGCTGCTGCTGAAGAGAACAGCTGGACTTTTGAAGTCACAGACAGCATTGCACAGAATGAGTATTATGAGTCCATCGTTTCCTACTGCTCTCTCGGCTATGACATCATCTATGCACCGGGCAACCAGTATACAGATGCTGTTCTGCAGGCAGCAGAGGAGTATCCGGATGTTGCTTTCGCACTTCTGAACGGCGCAGCTACAACACCGGACGAGGCAGTAAACGGCAACGTCACATCTCTTCTTCCGAATGCACAGCAGATCGGCTGGATTGCAGGCGCTCTGGCAGGACTTATGACCAAGACCAACACTATCGCTTTCATCGGCGGCATGGAGCTTGATACCACTCTCGGCAAGTATCAGGGCTATGCAGAAGCAGCTAAGTACGTTGCAGAGCAGGACGGCAGAGAAGTATCTGTCCTTGATCCGGTTTATGCAGGCTCCTTCGATGCTTCCGATAAGGGCATTGAGTTTGCAAAGGCTATGATGGACAACGGCGCAGACGTCTTCTTCGGCGATGCTTCCGCAGTTGACTCCGGCGCACGTCAGGCAATCGACGAGGCTAACAAGGCAGCAGGCGAAATCAAGGTTTTCGATATCGCACAGCCGGCTGATATCCTCGGACAGAACGAGTGCATTATCTGCTCTCAGGTTACAGATAACTCCGCAATGATCAGCCTCTGCATGAAGGGTGTTGAAGAAGGAACATTCGGCGGCGAGACCATCTACGGCACACTGCAGAACGGCGGCCTTTCAGCTGGCGCTATCAGCGATCTCGTTCCAGCAGAAGTACAGGATCAGTATAAGGAATATCTGCAGCAGATGATGGACGAGAAGTTTATGGCATAAGGTGCTATAATAGGAATAACACCGGTCATAAACGGAATATGTGCGGAATTGCTGGTATATGATGCGAAGCAGTCCGCAATATGAAGTACAAAAAAGAATGCCCCCCGGTTGCTATGCCGGGGGGCATTTGGAGGATGAGGAAAAAGCAAATGAAAAAAGGTACAACGGCTGCGCTGGCAGCAGCGGGACTTTTCGGACTTTCGGCTTTAAGCGGCCGCTATTTTTACGATCTTGCTATTGTGCGTGATTCGAAGTTCAAGATTCCGGAGAAAAAGGATCCGGAAAAAGAACGTGCACATGCGGAATTTCTGCAGAAGGTCAATGACTGGATGGAGAAGCAGCCGAGACAGGACTGCACGATCACATCTTATGACGGCCTGAAGCTGCACGCTGTCTATATGCCGGCTTATGAGCCGACGAAGAGAACAGCGATTCTCGTACACGGCTACCGCGCCAGCATCGCCAACGACTTCGGCGAGATGCTGCCGTTCTATCGTGATTCTTTAAAATGCAACCTGCTGCTGGTAGATGACAGAGGACATAACCGGAGTGAGGGCGATTATATCGGTTTCGGCTGGCATGATCACTATGATATCGAGAAGTGGATCGATTTCCTGATCGAGAAGCACGGAAGCAGTGCGGAGATCTTCCTTCACGGCGTCTCCATGGGTGCTGCGATCGTTATGATCACGGCAGGCGGCCATCTTCCGCCGCAGGTAAAGGGTGTCATTGAAGACTGCGGTTATACTTCCATTGAAGGAGAGATGACCTACTGCATGCACAGCATTTACCATCTTCCGATTCAGCCGATTTTCAGCGAGGTGAATTATTTCACACAGAAGAAGGCAGGCTACAGCCTCTATGACTGCGATCCGAAGAAGGCAATGGCGAAGACAGAGCTGCCGTTCCTGCTGATTCACGGCGGCACGGATGACTTTGTTCCGACTTATATGGTGCATGAACTTTTCGATGCCTGCGCTTCTTCCGATAAGAAGAAAGTTATTATCCAGGGTGCCGGACATGCCCTTTCCTATCACACAAACAGGGAAATGTACGAGCAGGCGCTGCTTGACTTCTACGGAACACATTAAGTCAGATTGTGCCTTGACAAAACTGTTTTTCAATATCTATTATTACTTCAGCAGTAAAAAATCACGCTGCGATAAAGGGGAGACAGGGGTATCATATTATATGTTGATTGACAGCAAGATTGAGCGCTATGTCAGCAAGGTAACGGCGAAACTTCCGCTTCGCGAGAGAAACCGTGCGAATCATGAGCTTTTTCAGATGATTCGTAATCTGGTCATCGATTACGCGGGAGATCACGAGCCGGACGTACTGGATGCGCGCGCAGTACTCAGCGAACTGGGAGATCCGGAGGAAGTGGCAGAATCCTGGATGGAACAGATTCGTTCAGAGCGTGCGATTCAGAAGGAGAGTGTCGGCTGGTTCGGAGAAGTTTCCGAGGCTGCGGGTATTCTGACAGAACTGAGGGACAGAGCGTCACAGACAAAGCTGAAAAATGTCATGACATTTGCACATGCACAGAAGTTCTTTGCAATGTTCATGGAGATCTGCACAGGTCTTTCGATCTGTCTGGTCGTGTTCGGTCTGCTCGGCCTTGGAACACATGCGATCCATTCCATGCTTCCGATTTTTGTCGGCTGCATTATGGAGCTGCTTGTGATCACGGGAAAGAGCGTACTGATCAGACAATACTGAAAAACAATATTGGAATATGACAGGGAAGCGGATCGAAAGATCCGCTTTTCTTAAGCAGAATAAGGAGGAATGAAATTATGATGACATCTTCAC
>JAUNAG010000097.1 GCA_030527685.1 Lachnospiraceae bacterium
CATTGACTGGGATTATGAGGAAGATCCGGGAGATCAGTAAGAAGACCTGGATGAAGATCTGGACGATGTAGACATTGTCGGATGAGTTTTCGTGCAAGATTATGAAAAATTAATACAAAAATACGCGGATTCGTGGTAGAATTGTCTGTGTGTGAGCAGAAATGATCACATTGACAATCATATAACGCGGATTCGAGGTGTAGTGTAACATGCTTTATAATGCGCATCTTGATACCCTGATCCGAGTTGTTGAGGCAGGAAGCTTTCGTCAGGCTGCGGTGGAGATGCATATCTCTCCGTCTGCAGTTTTAAAACAGATTGGGCTTCTGGAAAAAGATCTGGGTGTCGTGGTTTTTGACAGAACGAGAAAAGGTGTAACACTGACAGCTGCGGGAGAATCCATCTACCGCGATGCAAAGTTTTTAATCAGCTTTTGCGATGAGGCGAGGCTTAGAGTGCAGAAGATTGCCGCCGAGAGCCCCGCAAAAGCTCCGTAAACCGCAGAGGTTTCCTGCTGAAGGCAGGGAATCGTCTACGCGGTACTATTTAGCATGCTTTCCGGTTCCGGAAGGAGACAGTCTCTGATATGCACAGGCTGTCGGTCCACATTTAGTGCAAAATTACAGAGTAGAGCTGAGATCGTGCGACCGCCGGAAAGAACATATTGAATTGCATACTGAACAGGAGCCGCCGGAAAATTGCTTCCGGCGGTTTCGTTTTTTTTTCACAGGTATCTGGTATAGTAAAAGAACATAAAAGCGTATCACCGGGGCGAAAGGGAAGAGCGCCCTGCAGGCATCAAAAAACTAAAAAAGGAAGGTAAAAAGGAAGGAAGAAATGGAGGAGAAAGGGAAAAGGAAGGAAGAGGTAACGGCAGTATCCGGCATTTACGGAGATGCCGAACCGGAAATGCAGCGGACGATGCAGGAGGTACTGGCAGAAATCGACCGATTCCGAAGCATGATGAAGGAAAAACACGGTGAGGATCCGGTAGAACACTGCCTTGCCCGGATTAAGTCAGAAGAGAGCATGCGAAACAAGTGTCTGGAACGCGGTCTGCCCGCAACACCGGAAACTGCGCTGCATGAGATTCGGGATGCCATCGGAATCAGAGTCGTCTGTGCCTTTGTCGACGATGTCATGGCTGTTCTGCAGTATCTGAAGTCGATCGAGGGCTATGAAGTTGTCTGCGAAAAGGATTATATCCGTCATGCAAAGCCGAACGGCTACAGAAGCTATCATCTGATTCTGCGCGTCAACGGCTTTTATGTCGAAGTGCAGCTGCGCACGATTTCAATGGATACCTGGGCAGCACTGGAACATCAGCTGCATTACAAGAAAAATACGGAAGGGGAAAATCACCTGATCGTCAGAGAACTGAAGAGATGTGCGGATGAACTGGCATCAACAGATGTATCCATGCAGACAATCCGCGACATGATCTACAGCGAAGGAGTGTTCCGGGAAACACAGGCATGACGCTGTCACAGCTGTATAGCTGAACATTTACAGTAAACGGGTCAGGAAAACAATAACATGAAAATCTTACTTGCAGAGGACACGCGGGATATGAACCGTGCCTTGACGGCAGTCCTTTCACACAACGGATATGAGGTGGATTCTGTCTTTGACGGAGAAGCTGCACTGGAGAAACTCGGAACAGACAGTTATGATGCTGTCATTCTGGATATCATGATGCCGAAGAAGGACGGACTTTCCGTTCTGAAAGAGATGCGGGCGCGCGGTATTGTTGCACCGGTCCTGCTGCTCACGGCAAAAGCAGAAGTGGATGACCGTGTTGCCGGACTGGACGCGGGAGCAGATGACTATCTGACAAAGCCGTTTGCCATGAAAGAACTCCTGGCGAGGGTGCGGTCCATGACACGCCGCCGCAATACTTACCAGTCAAACGAGCTGCAGTATCAGGATATTCGTCTGCAGGCAGACAATTTTGAGCTTATAGCCGAGAATACGATCCGGCTTGCGGCGAAAGAATTCGAACTGCTGCAGCTGCTGATTTTAAATGCAGACCACGAGCTTGAGAATACCTATATTCTGGAGCATATCTGGGGAAATGAGCCGGAAGCCGATGCGGATACGGTCTGGCTGTATATTTCCTATCTGAAGGGAAAGCTGGCTGCAGTTGAGTCCCGTGTAACCATTCGGGGAATGAGAGGCGGAAGCTATCAATTGGAGGCATAAGCAGGCATGAACCAGAGATCGATTCGAAGGCTGCGAATACGATTTGTAGCCTTTGCGACGTTTACCTATTTTCTGGTAATGGTATTTATGGGCTCGCTGATTAACCTTACGAATTACTACATGACATATTCGCAGATCAACGACATCCTGGATTATCTGGTGGAGAATAACGGATATGTCTCGGCACTTGAGGACGGCGAGAAGGAAGAGGATTTCGGAGAGTTTACACCGGAATACCGCTATTCGATGCGCTATTTCTCGGTTGTCTTTCAGGAAGATCAGGAAACCGTTTCTTCAGCTCAGATGAGGCATATAGCGAAGGTCTCGGCTGAAGAGGGTATCGAGATGGCCTCCCGTGCCATGCGTTCGAAAAAGGAATACGGTCATGTAGGGTATTATTACTGGAAAAAGCAGATGCTGGAAAATAAAGAGACGATCGTCGTCTTCTTAAACTGTCAGTCACAGGTTCTGCTCTATACCAGAATTCTGAATCTGACATTTCTGATTGCGGGAGCAGGACTGCTGATTACCTTCGCCGTTGTGGCTGCATTTTCAAATCGCATCATAGAACCGGAACTTGAGAATATGCGCCGGCAGAAGCAGTTTATTACAAATGCATCCCACGAGTTGAAGACACCGCTGGCTGTCATCCGCGCGAATACGGAAATCGAGGAGATGATGAACGGCGAGACGGAGTGGACGCAGTCCACAACGAGGCAGATTGACCGCCTGAACGGACTGATTCAGAATCTGGTCATGATTACGCGCGCGCAGGAGCAGGAGGACCGCTCCGAAATGACGAGCATCGACGCGTCACAGGCGGTGCGGGAGACCGTGGAGCCGTATACTTCACTTGCGCTTCAGGAAAAGAAGGAGCTGCTTCTTCAGATTCAGCCGGAGGTGCAGATGCTTGCCGACGGCAGCAAGATCCGGCAGCTCACATCACTTCTGATCGACAATGCATTTAAGTACTGCGATGAGAAGGGAACCGTGTCCGTGCAGTTTGCCTCTGTCCGGAAGGGAAAGCAGGTCCGCCTGATTGTTTCCAATTCCTATAAGGACGGAGCAAATGTCAATTACAGCCGCTTTTTTGACCGCTTCTACAGAGAAGACCAGTCACACAATGTTGACCGCGGCGGCTACGGCATCGGTCTTTCTATTGCGGAAAGTCTCTGCCAGCAGTACGGAGGCAGCATAACGGCATCCTGGAAGGACGGGATGATCAGTTTCACCTGTCTTCTGTCATCATAAAAGAAAATAAAATCCCGGCAGCTTTTTAATCCGGATTCCTTTTGAGGAATCAGATCAGAAAGCTTCCGGGATTTTTTCGCTTAAATGATGTGAAAGGAGGATGATCGGGCTGCCGGTTTGAAAAGTACCCTGAGCGCTTAAAAAGACGGAGACTGCTGTTTGCGGACATTCACAGAGCTCAGATAAAAAACGGCAGCGGTTTCAGATAGATGTTTCCGAGAACACACAGGACACAAAGGAGGATGCAGGCTGCTGCACATACGAGGTCGCAGGTGCGGAACGGATAGACCTTGCAGCCGGATAATCTTGTGCGAAGATGGAAGCCGCGCACTTCTGCGGACACAGCGGCACTGTCAGTTCTGCGGATTGCATTTATCAGAAGAGGAGCGCAGAGCGGGAGGATCAGCTGGAGACGTTTGAGCGAGCTTCCGGTGTCGAATTCAACGCCGCGGGCAGTCTGGGCCTCACGGATCTCGTTCAGTTCATCCATCAGGATCGGAATAAAACGAAGCGCTGTTGTGATGACAAATGCATAACGGTAGCTGAGGTGCAGATAGTAGACCATTGCATTGGTGAGATCGGTCATCCTGGTGACCATCAGAACCAGAGTAAATGCAAGGGAGGCATTCATGACGCGCATGGCAACAATGTAGGCGGATGTCAGTCCTTCGTCCGTGATAAAGAGGAAAAGGGGATTGCCCCGGCGGACGAACAGAATCTGCAGAACGAAGATAAAGAGGCAGGCCTTGAAGAGTCCCTTAAAGAGGCTGATCGCATTCGGATGTACGCGTGCGATGCGGGCGATTGCGAAGATAAAGAGCAGATACAGGGTCTGCGTGATGACCGAATCGGTGATGATGCTGCCGAGACAGAGCATGACGGCCAGAAACAGTCTGGTCAGAGGATTCAGGCGATGGATCGGTGAATCGGCATCGACATAATTAAGAGCACCCATCAGGAATTCTCCTTTGCTTGAATGATAGCCTGCGTCATCTCTTCGACGCTGTCTGCGGAAGCAAAGCCGGCGCCGAGGCGGCTGCCGAGCTGAATGATCTGCGGAGGAAGGACGGCTGCGGTTTCCATGACGGTCTGATCACGGAAGATGACGGAGGTCGGACCGTCGGCAAGTACCTTTCCCTGTTCAAGAACGATGATGCGTGTCGCGAAATCGAGAACAATCTCCATATCGTGGCAGACCATCACGACGGTGACGCCTTTTTTGTTCAGCTGCCGGATCGACTCCATCATGTGCATGCATTCGCGGTAATCAAGACCGGTGGTCGGCTCATCCAGAATCAGGACGTCCGGTGCCAGTGCGATCAGAGAGGCCAGAGCCAGACGCTGTCTGGTGCCGCGGCTGAGATTAAAGGGCTCATCATCCGGTGAAAAACCGTATTCTTCCATAATAGAAGCGGTGATGGATTCGATCTCCTCCGGAGTTTTGTCAGTGACATTGCGGAGGCTGAAGGACAGCTCTTCCTTCACCGTTTTCTGGCAGATCTGCATGTCCGGATTCTGGAAAAGATAGCCGACATGGGCAGCCAGCTTGCTGACACGCGTTTTTCCTGTGTCCATGCCGGCAACCGTGACAGTGCCGGAAGTGGGCTTTAAGAGTCCCATGATCATCTTGGAAAGAGTGGTCTTTCCTGCACCGTTTTCTCCGATAATCGCAACGAAGTCTCCGCTATTTATATGAAAGGAAACATCGTGAATTGTTGCTCCGTGTGACGGATATTGAAAGGAAACATGTTTGAAATCGATCATGACAGCAGCTCCTTCACATAGCGTTCTGTTTCATCCAGGTTGAGGCAGACAGCTCCGGTTCCGACACCTTCCGCCTTTAATGCCGCCGAGAGGGTGACAACGCGGGGAACATTGACTCCGATCTGCTCAAGCTCTTTCGTATGTGCAAGAACGGAGCGAACCGGACCGGTGTGCAGGATTCTGCCGTCTGACATGACTGCCAGATCCTTGGCAAATTCACTGAGCAGCATGATCTTCTGTTCTACAACCACAATGGTCATGCCGTATTCTTCGTTGAAGCGTCGCAGCAGACTGAAGATCTGCCGGCTGCTTTTCGGATCAAGTTCGCCTGTGGGCTCATCCAGGATCAGAACCTTCGGGCGAAGTGCGATGATGGAGGCGATCGCCACCTTCTGTTTCTGACCTCCCGAGAGGGAGGCAATTCTTTTGTTTTTCAGGTGACTGATGCCGACAAGCTCAAGGGCTTCATCCACACGTTTCGGAATTTCATCCTTCGGAATACCGAAGTTTTCCAGTCCGTAGAGAATTTCATCGTCGACATCGGCTGCCACCATCTGGCTGCTGATATCCTGAAATACCGTTCCGACGGAAAGTGAAAGATCCGTCAGAGAAGTATCGAAGGCATCCTGGCCGTTAATGGTGACACTGCCGTAGTAATCGCCCCGGTAATGATGGGGGATTACGCCGTTCAGCGCGTAGGTCAGAGTGCTTTTTCCGGCGCCGGAGGGACCGATGATGCCGAGAAAACCGCCGTCGGGAATGGTCAGATTCACGCCGTCGAGCGCTTTCTTTTCATGATTTTTATAGGAAAATGTCAGTGACTTGATTTCAATCATCGGTCATCCCGCCTTTCGTGTGTCAGTCCTTATTTAATACCTTTCGGCACGGAGCGTAGAGAACGCATACAATAATGGTATTGATGACTGCAGTGCCGATAACGATCGGAACGTAAGCTGCCAGAGTGGAGAACTCTGAATGGTAGAGCAGGATACGTCCTGCAATAAAGGCAAAGCCGCTGCAGAAGGTGCCGATGAAGGTGGCAACAGCCGGAACCAGTGTCAGGGATCCTCGCTGAAGCGGAAGCTTAATCAGAAGTCCGCAGACAACAGCGCCGATCAGCTCGGAGCCGATGTTCAGGAACGGGGAAGGAGTGCTGATCTGGCAGAGCACGCCTGCAAGGATGCCAATGACGGCGGAAAGACTGAGCTTCGGACGAAGAACGATAATAGCCAGACAGTACATGGCGATCATGAAGTTCGGCTTCATTCCGAAAACAGTGAAGCTGGATGAGACAAGGCGGAGAACAGCGCCGGCTGCAAGAAGAACGGCAATGAAGATCAGATCTGCGATCTGTACCTGGCCCTTGTTGGCGGATTCATTCATAACTCTCTTAGCTGCATTTGCTTCCATAACGTAATTCCTCTCTTTCATAAAATAAAAAGTTGTTATCTATTGCAAAGCTGGCCTGCTTATTGCTCCGTAATTAAAACTCCCGCAATCGGCAACCCATTCGCAAATCGCTCTGTCGCATACGCTCCATAGCTTTTTTGCTCATGTGGGTTAGCCTGCGCTATGTCGATGACTCCGTTCATGCAAGCATGACTCCGTCATCGCCGCACCGCAGGGCTTTTATAACAAAAAAAGTCCTTCCGCTGGTTTTTAACCAGCGAAAGGACAGATAAAGTCAGTATCTGCGGTACCACCTTTTTTGACCCGAAGGCCCACTCTTATCAAATATGCTATCACATATTCTACCGTTAACGCCGGCTTACGTCTTGGCTACTATCATTCACCTCGCCCTCAGCGACCCATTATGCAGACCAGCATTTCTTCGGATTTCTCAGCAATCAATCCGTTCTCTGTAAAGCGCTTAGCTCTGTTTTACACTCGCTTCATCGGTTTGAGTATTTAATTGCTGTTCACTATAAATGGTAAACGCGCATGTGTCAAGATACTTTTTTGAAATTTTTAAATTAACTGAAAATTCTAAAGTGCAGGAGCAAATGAGGCATGAAAAGATCGGCTTTCTGCCGGCGCTGTCTGTGTTTTTCTTGCGTTTGAACAGGGGTTCGTTTATAATATGCGAGTATGGATACAGTAGCAGATGAACGCTTTATGCGGCAGGCGCTCAAACAGGCAAAGAAAGCCTATGCGATTGACGAAACGCCGATCGGATGTGTCATTGTCTATGAGGGTCGAATAATCGCCCGCGGCTATAACAGGCGCAACACGGATCACAATACGCTGGCACATGCCGAAATAACGGCAATCCGCAAGGCAGCGAAGGTACTGGGGGACTGGCGGCTCGAGGGCTGCACACTTTATGTCACACTTGAACCATGTCCGATGTGCGCAGGCGCAATTGTACAGGCAAGAATTTCCGAATGTGTGATCGGATGCAGAAATCCGAAGGCGGGATGCGCAGGATCGGTGATCGACCTTCTGCATATGGAAGGCTTCAATCATCAGGTCGATACCAGAGACGGAGTTCTGGAGGAAGAGTGCAGCACGCTGATGAAAGATTTCTTCCGTGAGCTTCGCGAAAAGGCCAGAATCAGAAAACTCGCAGAAAAAGCAGCTGTATCTGCAGAAAAACAGGACTGAAAACTGAATCCGAAGCATTTTCGGAGGAGGGTTCAGAGATGCCGGTCAGAGTAACGGACCTGCATTGATAGATGGAGATGTACTCAAGTGGTCGTAAGAGGTCGCACTCGAAATGCGATAGGCCCGCAAGGACGCAAGGGTTCGAATCCCTTCATCTCCGCGTACATGACTGCCGCAGATGAAGAACGAAAAGTTCTTATCTGCGGCAGTTTGCTGTTGATTTACAACATCATGACCGCACCGCGGACTAAAAAAGCTGTACATGAATGGAGAAGAACGGCATGAAAGAGAAGCTAGATGAGTTGATTCGCTTCTGGGAGGAAGCTGACAGGATCAGAAAAGTGAGAGCGCTGCTGGGTGCTGTCATTGTCCTGCTGACTTTGATTCTTCTGATTCTTCTCATTGGCGGAAGAAAACAGGAAACAGCGGAAGGACAGGGCGGTCATCTATCGGATACGGCAAAGTACGAAGAGGCAGCTGTTTCCGTGGTCGAAAGTACGAAAGAATCCGAAGCGGAACCTGTTTCACAGGCGGAAGCTCCGGTTGAGGAAGTCAGCCTGACAATTACGGCAGCCGGCGATCTGACTGTGGGACGTGACAGTAACGCACCTTACGATATGAGCTTTGATGAAGCCTGGGATAACAATGAGCCCGGCTGGTTCCTGGACAACGTTCGCAGTTACTTTGCATTTGACGATCTGACCATTGTCAACTTCGAAGGAACACTGACAGAATCGGACGAACAGGCAGACAAAACCTTTACGTTCAAGGCGCCGGCCTCCTATTCAGCCGTCCTGACGGAAGGCAGCGTGGAGGCAGTAAACCTCGCAAATAATCACAGCTTTGACTTCGGACAGAGCGGTTATGCGGATACGAAGGCTGCACTGGAAGAAGCCGGTGTTGTTTCCTTCGGCTATGACCGCAGTGCCGTGATGGAGGTCAAGGGCATTAAGATCGGCCTGATCGGTATTCTTGAGTTCTATTACTCCTATGAAGAGAATGAGGCGCTTCTGCTGCAGGAAATCGGAAAGGTAAAGGCAGAAGGCGCACAGCTGATTATTGTCAGCTTCCATTGGGGAGATGAGAAATCCTATTATCCGTATAACGAGCAGATCCAGCTTGCACATGCGGCAATTGACAACGGGGCGGATCTGGTTATCGGACATCACCCGCATGTAATCCAGAACGAAGAGGTCTATAACGGCAGGCACATCTGCTACAGTCTCGGCAATTTCTGCTTCGGCGGAAATGTGTATCCGTTTGATATGGATGCCGTGATCTATCAGCAGAAGTTTATCTTCCGTGACGGTGTTCTTCAGCCGGATGATATTTACCAGTTTGTACCGATCCGGATTTCTTCTGAATCCGATTACAATAATTACCAGCCGACACCGGTTGATGGGGCGGCTGCTGACAGAATCAGAGAAAAGCTGGCCGGTAACTACGAATATTCAGAATGATTTACGGAGAGGGCCGAAGAGGCCGTTTGAAAAGACTATGACATTACAGGAGTGCTATGCCGCCTTTGGCGGAGATTATAATGATGTAAGCCGCAGACTCGGCGATGATGCTATGATTGAACGTTTTCTGCGCAGAGTACCGGAGGATCCGACCTATACAGAGCTGCTTGCAGCGATGGAGGAGCACAGAGATGAGGATGCCTTCAGAGCAGCGCACACAATGAAGGGATTCTGTCTGACACTCGGAATTAAGAAACTCGGAGAATCCACAAGTGTGCTGACGGAGCAGCTTCGAAACGGCCGTATGCCGGAGGCAGACGGACAGCTGGAGAAGATGAAGGAGGATTTTATCCTGACTTCGGAAATGATCGGGAAACTGTAAGAAGGTTCCATAAGAGAATGCATCTGGCCATGACGGGTATTGCACCCGCCATGGCTGTTTTTATGCGCCGCGGCGCAGGGTCAGCGGCGAATCGCCGTGTTCTTGTCAGTCTGATAGGTTTATGCTAAGATGTGGAAGAAAGAAAAGCACCGGAGGATGGGGAATCCGGTTGTTCTGAAGATAGATAAAGGGGAGCATTGCATGATGTTTATCAGAAATAAGATGCGCAGAAACAGGCTGCTTGCTGTCGGAGCAGCTGTATCCGTGCTGTTTTCGGCGCTGATGCCGGCACAGCTGATGGCAGCGGACAATACGACCGCCAGCACCACGGCAGCGGATAGTACGACCGCCGGCACCACGGCGGCTCCGACGGAAGCGG
>JAUNAG010000195.1 GCA_030527685.1 Lachnospiraceae bacterium
TCAGTTGCATCTTCTCTGATGATCGTATCAACACAGAAGACCTCCACAGAGTTTGATCATGCACGTGTAACTGTAGATTCTGCTTATCTGACAGCAGGCGCTACCGCAAATGCAACAGCAACCGGTGTCAGCAGCTCCGGCAATGCAGCAGATGTTCCGGCAGAAGCTGTGTGGGCGATTTCAGATGAGAAGGTTGCCACAATCGATGAAAACGGTGTGATTCAGGCACTCGCTGCCGGTGATGCCGAAGTCAGACTCCTCCTCAATGACAAGGTTGTCGGAAAGCGTACAATTCATGTTGTTAAGATGCCGAACAGTCTTGTTTTTGAAAAGACAAACATGCATCTGATCTACGGCATGCCGACGGAGCTTCCGCTGAAAGCCACCTATAACGGCAATCCGGTTGAAATCACTCCGGATGATATTCGTTTTACATTCTCACCGAGTAATGCGGGTTCGATGGACGGCTTCAGTTTCACAGGAGACGAGGCATCCGGTATCCGTAATGTCACTGTAACGGCTTCACTTCGCAGAGACGCTACAGTTTCAGCAAGCATTGAACTTTCTCTCTACAGCAACGGCGAAGCAATCTTTGATTTTGACAGTGCAACATCAGGCGATACACAGTTTGCATGGCTTCGCGATGTAAACAATGCGACAACAGAAGACGAGAAGTATTATCACATCTCGGATCCGAATCAGGCGATCGACGTCACCTATATCTTCGCACTTGATATTGAGTCGGTTCCGGTACCGGATAAGCTGACACCGCTTCTTTCCATCGTGGCAGGCGGCGATGTATCAGGCGTATCTCCGTGGAAGCTTCTGCTGCAGCTTGCAGAGCGAGTCAATACCATGACCAATGTCAAGGTCACCATGGATCTTGATCCGAATCTTGATTTTGATGTTTCGAACATTCTGTTCGTCAACGATTATTTCAAGCTGACAGATGCTGAGATTGACGAAGAGAATCACAAGCTGACAGTTACTATTAACTTTATCAAGCAGTCTGAGCCGATTGATGAGGCAACAGCTAATTCAATCTGTATCGTATCCGGTATCAAGGGAACTCCGAAGGCAGATGCTGCCTGGGATGAGAACCACTGCCTGCAGATCACGAACTCCGGTAGTCTGAAATATGATATTTACCTGAGAGCGGGAGCACTGTACAGCTTCTCCTCCGATCCGGCTAATCAGGAAACCTACGGTCTGTATCCGTTCGTTGATACCGAGATCAATCCGACCTACGGAACTTATGACATGGGCGGACACTTCATGCAGGATTATGCTTCCTTCGAAGACAGCTTCACAATCGATGCATCTGTATTCGACGGCTGGAAGGAAATCGGAAGTGATCTGTACTATTTCAGCAACAACCAGGCTGTAACCGGCATTCAGCTCGTTCCCGGCTACGAGGATGCTTCAAAGAAGTACTACTATGACTTCGGCGAGGACGGCGTGAGCCGCGGCAAGGTCAATGGTCTCTTCACACTGGAAGACGGACTTCACTATGCAGTACTCGGTGAGCCGAAGACAGGATGGAGAACGATCAGTGAATCCGGAAGCCAGGTTGATTATTATTACTTCAATCCGAAGACAGGCGTTGCGGTAGACGGTGAACAGACCATTACCGGTTATCATTATCTCTTTGAAGACTATAAGCTTATCAGAGGAGATCTGGTAAAGGATGAGGTTGGCAGCAGATATCGCTGGGCAGACTTCTGGCTGAAGGGAAAGTGGTTCGAATACAAAGGCGGCAAGTATTATGTCAAATATAATACAAAAGGCTATGTCTATGCCGACGGACTGCATGAAGTACGATCCTATACAGGTGGAAACAAAACAACATATCTCTTT
>JAUNAG010000196.1 GCA_030527685.1 Lachnospiraceae bacterium
CCTCTTCGGCATCCGGAAGTTCTTCGGCACTGTCTGTATCTTCTTCCGTGTCCGGAAGTTCTTCGACACTGTCTGTACCGCCCTCCGGTATCTCCGGCACATCCGACGTTACGTCCGGAAGAACATCCGACTCCGTAACATCCTCATCCGGATCAACTGTTGTTTCGCCGAGATCGTTCAGGCCTTCCACCGTATCATACTGTGTCAGTCCGTATCGGTCGATCAGACTTCTGATCTTATCCTGGTATGTCGGATCTGTTGCATAGCCCTTCAAGCCGACTGCAATGACGGTGTCAACATCCGTCACGCCGCGGATCTCCGGGTGAAGACCTGTCTTGAATGCTGCGTAATCCTCCATGCATGCTTCAATATCTTCATAAGTACGCATGGATTCATAGTTATAAACAAAACCTCCGTTGCTGTACTGCGGAACAAGTCTGCTCGCTGCACCGCCTGTCCACGGACTGATCCAGCGGTCATTCAGCAGCTCTTCATTCATACCGAGTACGTTGTTATCGGCAGCCTGGATGCCTACAGCATTGCTGCTGAATGAGTTCCAGCCGGTCTCCTGAATTGCCTGTGCAATTGTGACAGACGGAAGGAAGCCGTATTCTCTCCAGGCCTTCTGAGCTGCCTGCGCAAATACGCCGATAATCTGCAGTCTTGCTTCCTCATCGCCCTGATATGCAAGTTTGCCGATATCCACATAGCTTGCCGCCTGCGTGGAGCCCGCTACCGATACGGCAGGTGCCGTATCAGGAATCAGCTTGACTGCCCAGCATGCCTTCTCCATGTTGATATTGGAAATAATAATACCGGTTGTGGAGGAACTTGCATTGATTGCCTGGCCGTTTCCGATTGCCATCAGAACGTGATAAACCGCGCCGTCACGGGCATAGAAGACCAAATCGCCCGGCTCTGCTTCTGATACAGGAATCTTCACGCCAAGTTCTGCCTGTTCATAGGAAGCGTGAGGGATATTAATGCCGAACTGTCTGTAAATCAGCATCGTAAAGCCGGAGCAGTCGGTGCCGTTTGTCAGGGACTCGCCTCCCCATACATACGGATTGCCTAGGAACTGCATGGAATATGCAACCATCTCCTGGCGGTCAATTGTCAGACCGTCCAGTCCCTGCACCAGATTCACAACGCTCTTCGTTGTATAAGTAGAATAGCGATAGGCGGCGTTGTCCGCAGCAGCAACCAGAAGCACTGCCTTCGGCATATTCGCCTCGCCGATCTTCTTCACCTTCTTATTAACAGCCTTGCCGGTCCGGATCATATCCTTCTGAACAAAGCCGCGCACATCGCCTGATTCGACAAAGATCCAGTCCTGATCCTCATCTGCGATGATAAAGCACAGACTGCCCGCCTCCATACTGCCGACGATTCGGGCATCCTTGCTCTGGCTCTCATAAATATAGACAATTCCGGAAGCTTCGGAGATCGCATATTTTTTCGGAATCTGCTTAAAGCCGACCGTCAGTGCCAGTCTGCGCTGGACATCCGAGACATAGTAAGAGCCGGAATAAAAAGCTCTGTTGGAGGCAATCGGATTGGAGAACTGTTCTGCAGCTCTCTTCTTCGCTTCTTCCTCCTTCTTTTTGCGCTCTTCTTCCTCTTTTTTCTTTGCCTTGTCGCGCTTCTCTTCTAATCGCTTTACAGCCTTCAAGGAGTCTTGCAGTGCCTCTTCTGCCTGCTTCAAGCGTTTGTTCTCAATCTTCGCTTTCTGGATAGAATCCTTGCGGAGCGAGTCTCGGAGCTGTTCGGCAAGTTTAGCTTTGAGCTTGTCGGCTTTCTTTGTCGCTTTGCTGATGGAGTCTGCTTTGTGTTTCTCTAATTTAGCGTTTCGTATAG
>JAUNAG010000098.1 GCA_030527685.1 Lachnospiraceae bacterium
ATATATAATGCGAGAAAGATCGATTTATGCGATATATGGCTGCATTCGTGGAATTCAAATGTGGTATCATAGTGTATCTGTAAGAAACAGCTACATAAAGAGGGAGAGAGCAATGGAAAGACCGAGAGGACGCGAACGCGGTGAAATACAGAACGGCAAAGGCGTTGCAAGACGAGGTGAAGGTCTCGGAACGGGACCGGTAGGCTCTAAGGACGGCCATCAGGGCAGACCGGGAACCGGCAGCAGACCAGGAGGCAGTTCAGGCGCCGGCAGCGCAGGCAGAACACCTTCGTCCGGCAGCAGACGGACAGGCTCCATGGGCGGAGTCGGAACGGGCAGAGGCGGAAGAGGAGGATGCGGCAATCCGCTTCTTCTGATTATTCTGGCAGTGATGATCTTCGGAGGAGGCGGAACAGGACTCCTTAATCTGTTCCAGAGCGGAAGTGACGGAAGCGTCAGTATTCCGGATCTTTCGATGTACCAGCAGACCTATGGAACCGGTCATAATGCGGGCGGCGGCTCCTATGGTACACAGACCGGACAGACGACTGGAGAAACACAGACAGATCTTGGTGAGCTGTATAATTATATCAGCCAGTATTTCGGAGGAGATCCGTCTACCTATACAGAAAATCAGGATACAACAGACCAGAATACAGGAACAGACGGCAGTGAGGGCGATCTCGTGACAGAAGTCGCAGCCGGAGCACGCGCCAAGAGAACTGTTCTGAAGGGCGGCGGTAAGGATACCGTTACTCTGATGGTCTATATGTGCGGAACTGATCTGGAGTCGAGAAGCGGAATGGCAACCGCAGATCTGCAGGAGATGGCGAAAGCCAGCCTCGGCAGACTGAATATCCTTGTCTACACAGGCGGCTGTGCAAGCTGGCGAAATTCGATCATCAGCAGCAAAACCAACCAGATCTATCAGGTGACAAACGGCGGTCTGCGCTGCCTGGTATCAGACGACGGCGCAAAGTCCATGACAGACCCGTCGACTCTGTCTTCTTTTATTAAATGGTGCGCAAAGAACTATCCGGCAAACCGCAATGAGCTGATCCTCTGGGATCACGGCGGCGGCTCCCTGAGCGGATACGGATATGACGAGAAATATCAGAGAAGCGGATCCATGACACTGGCCGGCATCAATAAGGCTCTGAAGGACGGCGGCATGACTTTCGACTTTATCGGATTTGATGCATGCCTGATGGCTACGGCAGAGAATGCGCTGATGCTGGATTCCTATGCAGATTATCTGATTGCATCTGAAGAGACAGAGCCGGGTGTGGGCTGGTACTATACAGACTGGCTGACGAAATTTGCCCAGAATACATCGATGGAAACGACAGCACTCGGCAAGCTGATTGCCGATGACTTTGTAAAGGTCTGCGCAAAAATCTGCCCGGGTCAGGGAACAACGCTTTCCGTCATCGATCTGGCAGAGTTCAGTGCAACCGTTCCGGAGAGACTGAGTGCTTTCTCCGGTTCCATCACGAATCTGATTCAGGATAAAAACTATCGTGCTGTTTCCACAGCAAGAAGCAGAACACGAGAATTTGCAGCCAGCACCAGAATCGATCAGGTAGACCTTGCGGATCTTGCCGGCAATCTCGGCAATGCAGAGGGCAAGGCACTGATCAGCGCAGTGCAGAGTGCTGTAAAATACAACATTACCAATAACATTACCAATGCATCAGGTGTTTCGATTTACTTCCCGTATAAATCCGTCCGCAAAGTTGATCAGGCAGTCAATACATACGACTCCATCGGCATGAATGAGGACTATACCAAGGCTATTCAGGCATTCGCATCACTTGAAGCATCCGGACAGGGTGCGCAGGGCGGCAGCGGATCTCCGTATGCATCACTTTTCGGACTTGGCAATTACGGATCCGGAAGTTACGGCACCGGCAGCTATAGTGCAGGCAGCAATTCCTCCTACAGTTCCTACAGCTCAACCGGTGGAGGAAGCGAGCTTGTAAGCCTTCTTCTCAACAGCTTCCTCGGCGGCGACTACAACATGGTTTCCGGCCTGGGAAGAGACAATACAGCTTTCCTTTCTGAAAATGTTCTGGAAGGATCTGAGCTTGAGGAGTATATCAGCAGCAATTCCTTCAACGGCAGCAGCCTGTACTGGGAGGAAGACGAGAACGGCAGCAAGGTGATGACACTGACAGAGGAGCAGTGGGGTCTGGTGCACGAACTGGACGAGAACCTCTGGTATGATGACGGAACCGGCTATGTGGATCTCGGACTCGACAACGTCTATGGCTTTGATGAGCAGGGAAGACTTGTCGCAGATACAAGCAAGGCATGGCTCGGAATTAATGGCCAGCCTGTTGCTTACTACCATGAGAGTACAGAGGATGACGGAACCAATTACCGTGTAACCGGTTATATTCCGTGCTATGTCAACGGAGTTCGTTCCAATCTGCGTGTCGTATTTGATAACAGCAGCGAAAGCGGTTATATTGCCGGCGTGGAAACCGTTTATAAGGACGGGGAAACAGAGACGACAGCAAAGCTTGAGAGCGGTCTTCAGGAAGGTGATCTGATTGATTTCGTTGCAGACTATTATGATTACGACGGAAATTATCAGGACAGCTACATGATCGGCGATCAGATTGAATATGACGGAACGCTGGAGCTGATGAACGTATCAGTCGGAGACGGAAATGCACTGGTGAGCTACCGTTTCACGGACCTTTTCAACAGAGCTTACTGGTCAGAGCTGATTAAAGAGTAAAAAAGAAAGAACGGCATCATCGAATGCCGGAGGAGTATCAAAAAAGTATGGCAAAACCGGAACGAAGTCTGCTCACGATTGAGCATGTCAGCAAGGCCTTTTTAACCAGAGAGCTGTTGAAGGATGTATCTGTCGGCATCTCAGAAGGCGATAAGATCGGACTGATCGGCATCAACGGAACAGGAAAATCGACACTGCTGCGAATTGCAGCAGGGGAACTGGAACCTGACGAAGGTCAGATTATACGAAGCGGAGACCTGCGGGTCTCCTACCTTCCGCAGAATCCGATCTTTGATCCGTCAAAATCTGTTCTGGAAAATGTTGCGGCAGCTGTTTCGGGCAAGGCAGATCACTGGGATACACTCGGAGAGGTCAGAGCTACACTGGCTCGTTTTGACATACCGGATCCGGATGTATCTCCGGAGACACTGTCAGGAGGACAGAAGAAACGTGCAGCTCTGACAGCAGCAATTCTGACACCGTCGGATCTTCTGATTCTGGATGAGCCGACAAACCATCTGGACAGTGAGATGAGCGGCTGGCTGGAGGACTTCCTCAGGTCTTATCGCGGTGCGATTCTGATGGTAACGCATGACCGTTACTTCCTGGATGCCGTGACAAACCAGATTCTGGAGATCGACCGGGGCAAGGCCTATCGATATCATGCAAATTACAGCGGCTATCTGGAGCTTCGTGCGGAGCGCATGGACTTCGCCAGAGCAGCAGAGCGCAAGGCTGCTGCACTTTACAGACAGGATCTTGCCTGGATGATGCGAGGTGCAAGAGCACGTTCTACAAAGCAGAAGGCACATATCCAGAGATTTGAGGCTCTGCGTGACCGTGACCGCATTGTTGAGGATCGCGAAGTGGAGCTGCAGTCCCTTCCGTCCCGTCTCGGAGGTACTACGATCGAGATAGACGGCATTGCGAAAAGCTATGGTGAAAAGACACTTTTCAGAGATTTTACCTATCATTTTCTGAAGACAGACCGCATCGGCATCATCGGACGGAACGGCTGCGGAAAGACATCACTTCTTCGCTGCATGACCGGACGTCTTGAGCCGGATGCAGGTTCAGCTGTCATCGGGCAGACTGTTAAGATCGGCTATTTCACGCAGGAAAATGAGAGTCTGAACGAGGATGAGCGTGTTCTTGATTTTATCAAGGATACGGCAGAATATATCCGGACAGCGGACGGACTGGTTTCAGCCGGTTCGATGTGCGAGCGTTTTCTGTTTGATCCGGAGATGCAGCGTGCTCTGATCGGATCACTGTCAGGCGGTGAAAAGCGCCGTCTGAGTCTGCTGAAGGTACTGATGGAAAACCCGAACGTTCTGATTCTGGATGAGCCGACCAATGATCTTGATATTGCCACACTCCGGATACTGGAGGACTATCTGGATCATTTTGCAGGTATTGTCATAACAGTATCCCACGACCGCTATTTTCTGGATCGTGTCGTGACCCGTATCTTCTCCTTTGAACCTGACGGAACAATCAGGCAGAGCGAAGGCGGCTATGAAGAATATCTGGCACACAGGGCTGCCTGGTACGGAGAAGAAGAGCAGGGAGACGGCGGAAAACAGAAAGGAAACGGCAGCACAGGTAAAAAAGCAGCCGGAAAACCCGGAAATACGGCCGGAACAGATGCCGCAGGAAAGACAGAGCAGCAGGATACCAGAAGCAGCTGGAAACAGAATACACCTCGCCAGAAGACAAAGCTTTCCTATATGGAACAGCGCGAATATGACACCATTGAGGATGTGATTGCAGAGCTGGAAGAGAAATCGGCAAAGCTGGAAGCAGATATGGCAGAGGCTGCAACCAGTTATTCAAAGCTGCAGGAGCTGGCAGAAGAGAAGGAAGAAACCGACCGGCTGCTGGAGGAGAAGCTGGAGCGCTATATAGAGCTGCAGGAACTCGTAGAATCCTTTGAGAATATTAAAAAGAGCTGAGCTTTAATCAGAAGATGCCCGAAACTTCGGCCGAACAGCCGGTTTCGGGCATCTTTGTCATCTGACATTTGCAAAAGAAAAGTATGCTTTTTCAGGAGCGGTTGATAGCAGATTTCAGGGTTTCCATAACAGACTGAAATGCATCCGTCTGTGCCTGTGCAGCCTGCTCATCGGCATCGGCACCGTCGGAATAGGCAAGCAGGGTATAGGTGGAACCATGAGAGAGATCTTCAAGAAGAAGAGGCACATAGATATTGGCAATATCTCCCGGGATCTCAACATCCTTTACAGCTGCAACTGAAAGTGTTCCGTAACTCAGAGTATGGGGCAGTGCCAGCAGCTGTCCGTAGGCTTCATCGGCGAGTTTTCCGTTCACAAGGACCCTGTCATCCGGAACGCAGTCCAGACTGAGAGGCAGCCGGCTGTGGTTTTCCAGAAGCAGACCGATCCGGATGTAACCGTCGCTGACAGACTGTACACCGAGATCATAGAGGCGTACATTTTTATAATCAAAAAGAAGACCTTTATCAGGCAATTTTGCGGAAGCAGAAGCTGCTGCTTCGGTCTTCAGAACCGTTACTGTATCTCCGTCATCCGTGAAGGGCATATGTTCTTCGTAGAAGGATTCGATGCGGTTAAAACGCAGCTCCTTCGATAAGCCGACAATGCCGACAGAGGTCCGGACTTCAAAGATCTCATCATATCCGAAGACATCTTTCAGAGAAGTACCGAGTGCAAGCCGGAAACTGTCAGTTTCGCCTGCTTCCACATAACAGGAATCGGAAGCATCTTCAAAAGAAGCCTGATCCGCGAAGTCGGGAAGAATCTGCGGCATGTACCAGACGAAGTCGGAGGCATGGAGCAGCGGGCAGTGAATTGTGACACCGTTTACGATCAGTTCGCCTGTCACTGCCAGGACGGGCAGATCCGAGTGATTCTGAATTCGGTAAATGACGGAATCTTTGTCCCCGGACAGTTCGGCGGTCACGGCAACATCATGATCATTGTAGATGACAGTTCCATCGATCGATAATGCTTCCGGCGGAACGGTGACCGGAGGCTCAGTCGGCTCCGGAAGCGATTCTGCAGAAGATTCTAAAGGAGAATCAGCTTCCGGGGAGATAAAAGATTCTGAATCGGAACCGGAGGAAACAGCTGCAGGTTCCACAGAGGAATCCGCAGAAAGCACAGTTGGAGAGGAGTCGGCAGGATCGTCTAAGGCTGTCAGAAGGTCCATACTGATCAGAAGAGTGTCGTCAATCTGACCGGTAACCTCCAGACCATGAGCTTCCTGATAGCCGCGTGCGGCGATGATTGTCTTCATGCCGGCAACGCCGTCGATACTGCCGCAGTCAAAGCCGGATTCGATCAGCTTTGCCTGCACAGCTCTGACTGTGTCAGGATCCGTATAAACCTGAGCATAGACAGGGATTTGTGCAGTTATCATACAACTGACCATAACGGCAGCAAAAATCCGCTTGAGATGCATTTCGATACAGACCTCCCGGGAATTAATTGGTGTTGGAAATATGAGAATACTGTAACATCAGAAACGCAGGTAAACAAGTTTCAAAGAGGCGGGAGCATTAGAAACAGACAGCAAAACAGCTGCACTGATCGCGGGATCAGTACAGCTGTGCTGAAAGTCCGGTGGGGGATTTTGACTTTAGTCGAGATTCAGTTTGCGCTCCAGCAGCAGCCAGGTAATGGCGTAATAGACTGCGAAAAAGACGAGCATTACGAGGATTGCCGGCAGCGGATTGTAGGTGGTGACGAAGAGTCCGTTGGAGGTGAAGCTTCGTTCAGAGAAAGCGTTCTGTGCAGTGTCGATCAGCCGGTTGGAAAGGAAGGACTGTGCAATCGCAATGGCGATATAAGCCAGAATTCCTCCCAGAACCTTATGATTGTTCCAGAGATGTCCGATGGCAAATGCAGCATAAACGTGCATCAGAGATGCAAGTATGCCGAGCAGCACGATGACCAGGATCCAGAGAGTGCCTGCTACAGAATTGTTATTTCCGACAAAGCCGGCGATAGCTGTCCAGTTTGTACGAAGAGCTTCGAGGAATTCAGCCATATCACCGGACATGGCGACAATGATCAGACCGCCGATACCGCCGGCGATACCGCCGAGTGCAATCCAGATCAGGGCAGTGACCAGCTTGCTGATCAGATGCTGGCCGGTCGTGACCGGGAGAGTGAACATCAGATAACCTTCTGTTCCGAGCAGGTTCTTATAAAAACGCTGGATTACCAGAACTGCTATGACAACGGCCGTACCGGTCGTTACAAGGAAAAACAGGATGACAAAGATAAAATCAAAGCGGTTAAAGATCATCGCCAGCAGAGAATTATCTTCAAGCGAGGAATTAATTGTCATGGAGAGCAGGAAGGAGGCTGCAATCAGGAGCAGATAGATCGGAGCCAGAATCCGGCCCATGGCCTTCATTTCATATTTAATCAGATTGATCAGCATGCAAATACCTCCCTGAAATATGCGTCAACAGACTTTCCGGTTTCCATACGGAGATCGTCTACGTTCCTGTGCAGCACGATATGTCCTGTTTTGATAAATACAGCCTCATCCAGAACGTTCTCTACGTCCGAAATCAGATGAGTTGAAATCATAACAAGCGCATCTTCGGCGTAGTTCGTCAGAATGGTTTTCAGGATGTAATCGCGGGCAGCGGGATCGACACCGGCAATCGGCTCATCCAGGAGATACACTCTGGCTTCGCGGCTCATGGTAAGAATCAGCTGCACCTTTTCGCGGGTACCTTTGGAAAGCTTTTTCAGAGGACGGTCCTCCGGAATGTCCAGATCGCGGAGCATAGAGGATGCTTTTTCGACATTGAAGTCTTTATAAAAATCCTTGTAGAGAGCAAGGAGCTGTCTGGTTTTCATCCAGTCAGGCAGATAATCCTTATCAGGCAGATAGGCGACGGCCGTCTTGGTCGCCGGACCCGGCAGTTCGCCGCAGATCCGGATTTCACCTTCGGTAGGTGTCAGCAGGCGGTTTGCCAGCTTGATTAAAGTAGTCTTTCCGCTTCCGTTCGGTCCGAGCAGACCGACGATTCTGCCGGATTCCAGTGAGAGATCAATATGATCAAGAGCAGTCAGCGAGCCGTATTTTTTTGTAAGACCTTTACATTCCAGAATAGTCATTTATGTCTCTCTTCCTTTCCAGTTCTGTACCATATCTATGATTTGTGTATCTGTTAATCCAAGATTCCGAAGCTGCTGAAACAGCTCGCTGATTCGCTCCTCAGCCATCTGTCTGGCCAGAGTCTGCAGAACCGTCTGATCTTCTGTGACAAATCTTCCGTTTGTCCGTTCTGTATGAATCAGTCCGTCACGCTCCAGTTCACTCAGAGCTCTCTGCATTGTATTGGGATTGACACCTGCCTGCAGAGCCAGTTCTCTGACAGCAGGCAGCTTTGAGCCCGGCGGATAAGTTGAATTCAGGATTCCCGTTCTGATGATTGCGATGATCTGCAGATAAATCGGGCTGCTGTCCTTAAATTCCCACAAGTGACTTCCTCCTTTTGTATCAATGTATTACTGTATTACTTGCTTAATGCAATCACATAATAAGGCTGGAAATATGCTTTGTCAAGCGAAGAAATGTCAAAAAAGAAAATAATCAGGAGGCGGGGTGATGCGGAAGGAGAGCAAAGTTCTTGTGGTAGGAATGTATGGAATCAGGTATAATTGATACAATACTGAAGAGATAAAACGTGTTTGTTGGATAATTTGTCAGAGAAAAATAAATAAGGAGGAAAACATGGATCAGAATGATCACGGCGTTTCCGGCGGTGTGCCTGGGGAAACGAGAAATGATATTCCGAATAAAGCACCGGAAGACGCATTTGCGGACAGCAGAGAAGAAACAAGCCGGGCAGCTGCACCGAAGAATCCGAATCCCGCACCTGCATCCGGCGGTGCAGGCGGACAGCCTCCGAGAAATGATCTGCAGGCATCTGTCAGAAACAGCATGCGGACTGCGATTGCTGCAATCTGTATCAGTGTTGTCGGCATGGTCGGCATGACAGCCTTCATGAACAGCCGTATTTCCGGTATGAATACCAGAATGAATGAGCTGGAGACAAAGACAGATGAGGTTGCTGCGCAGGCAGAAGCACTCGGACTTGCTGAGGCCGAGACGATGGAGAAGGCCGAAGCGGCAGGATCTCTTGCATCTGCTCTGCAGGAACGTATGGATGAGCAGGAAGCACAGGCCGCAGCAGAGGCTGAAGCTTTGCTGGCAGCAAAGAGAGCATATATCAGCGAAGTAGAGGCAGCATCCACAAAGATGATTGCCGGTGTCTCAGAAGCAAAAGAATGCGGCAGCAGCATTTACAATGTACTTTTTAATGCAAAGTACGAGATTCGCAGTGAAGCGACTGATGCTTACACCTATCACAGCAAATCAGGAGCGTTCAGGGATGAATCGGCTGCAGCGGCACTTCTGTTTGAGGACACAGCATTTGCAGAAAAAATCACGAATCTGAAGACGAATAAAGAGGAAGCAGGAGAGCTCCTTGCAGCTGTATCTGCAGCACCGGAAGGCCTTGATGCCGTATCCGATTCACTGCAGGATTTCCGAACATCTTATACAAAACTCACAGATCTTGTTGTGAATTCGGAAAATGCTCTGGATTCGGATTCGTTCCCGGAGAAGTTCAACACAACAGTAGCCGAGACGATTACCAGATTTGAAAGTCTGAAGGCAAACCTGGCGAAGGCAAAGGCAAAGCTTCCGGAAGAAGAAAGTGAAGATGTTCTTTCCGCTGCAGAGCCGGCCGAGACAGAGAGCATCGAATCAGAAGCCGCAGAGGCAGTGGCTGAATCGGCTGCTGAGTCTGCTGCAGAAGCAGTGGAATCAGAGGTTGAGGCCAACAGAGCGATCGTGGAAGCAGAACCGGTTGAGACTGCTTCTTCAGAAGAAGCTGCGGCAGAACCGGCAGCGGAATCAACAGTTGAATCAGAATCAGTATCTGCAGCCGAATCGGCTGCAGAAGCTGTAAAGGCAGAGTCTGCAGAAGATGTTGCAGTGGTGGAAGCGGAATCCTTCCCGGAAGCAGTCGAATCTGAGATCGAATCGGCAGCAGCTGCAGTGGATGTGGAGTCCGTTCTTGAAGCAGTTGAGTCCGAAGTTGAATCGGCAGCAGCTGCAGTGGATGTGGAGT
>JAUNAG010000099.1 GCA_030527685.1 Lachnospiraceae bacterium
GCACCGCGTCCGTTTTGCTCCGCAAAACAGTCCGTTGGAGTCCGCTGATTGCACTGTAATACCTGCCCCGCAATCTGAATATCAAAATCGCTTCGTAAACGGAAGGTACTTTTTCGACTTAAAGAAAAGTACCTTCCGTTTTTATGCGGGATCAGAATTCACCGGATTACTCCGTCACTTTATGTCCCTTCCCTTATCCCCACTCCACTGATCTTTTTCATCCGGCACAGACAAAAAGACCGTCCGTCCCGCATTGCGGGAACGAACGGTCTTTTACGGTTCATCACAAACCTTTTCATTCTTTTTCTTCCTGTACGGAAGAGATCTTATGCAGCTACCTCTTCTGCAGCGGACTCCTCAGAAACTGCTTCAGCAGCAGAATCTGCAGCGGTCTCAGCTGTGAACGGGATAACAGCGCCATCATATGTATCATTAATGTACTGTGTAAGCTCATCAGATGTCAGAGCTGCAACCAGAGCCTGAATCTTTTCGCTGTTCTCGTTGCCTTCATATACAGCGATGACATTTACATAGGTCTTAGCTGCTTCGGAATCAGACTTCTCATATGCTACTGCATCCTTTGCAACAGAGAAACCTGCTTCAAGAGCGTAGTTACCGTTTAAGACGACAAATGCAACTTCCGGAGCGACACGTGCTACCTGAGCAGCCTCAAGCTCAACAATCTCAAGGTTCAGCGGATTCTCAACGATATCATTGACTGTTGCTTCCAGACCTGCGCCTTCAGCCAGTGTGATCAGACCGTTGTCCTGCAGCAGAAGCAGTGCGCGTGCCTCATTGGTTGTATCGTTCGGAACTGCAACAGCATCACCGTCTGCCAGTTCATCCAGTGTGGACTTTGTTCCCGGATAGATGCCGAACGGCTCGTAGTGAATGCCGCCTGCATTTACCAGATGAGTGCCTTTTTCAGCGTTGAAGCTGTCCAGATACGGGATATGCTGGAAGTAATTTGCATCAAAATCACCACTCTCAACAACCTCATTCGGCTGTACATAATCATCGAATACTGTAACCTCAAGTGTATAGCCCTGCTCTGCAAGAACATCGGCTGCCTTCTCAAGGATTTCAGCATGCGGTGTTGCGGAAGCTGCAACTGTGATGGTCTTATCATCCTCTGCAAATACACTGACACTGCTTAATGAGCTGAGTACAAATGCTCCTGTTAAAGCTGCTGCTACAAGTTTCTTCATAATGTTTCTCCTCACTTTCTTTTATCTGTCTTATTCGCAATCAGCATTCCGATCGTCTGGAAGATCTGTACCAATACGATCAGCAGAATGACTGTCACAATCATAATGTCTGTCTGCCACCGGTTATAGCCGTAACGTACGGCGATGGCACCAAGGCCGCCGCCTCCGACAGCACCTGCCATTGCGGAGTAGCCGAGAATCGTGCCGACCGCAATTGTTGCTCCGGAGATCAGGGAGGTCTTTGCCTCCACCAGCATAACCTTAAATACAATCCGGGCATTTCCCGCGCCCATGGATCTGGCGGCTTCAATGACGCCTGCGTCCACTTCATTCAGAGAGGACTCAACCATACGGGCAATAAACGGAATCGCTGCCACTGTAAGCGGTACAATCGTTGCTGTTGTTCCGTAGCTCTTTCCAATCAGAGCTCTTGTAAACGGAATCAGCAGAATCAGAAGAATCAGGAACGGGATACTTCTGAAAATGTTTGCGATTGTATCAAGTATCTTGTAAAGCACTGCATTGGGATGAAGTCCTTCCTTGTCGGTAATCTTCAGAAGAATACCCATCGGAAGTCCGGCAGCGTAACCGATCAGGGTCGCTGTCAGTGTCATGTAAATGGTTTCCCAGATGCCGGTAATCAGCATATCCACAACCTGCTTAGACCACATATCAGTTCACCTCGTCAATCTCAAGACCACGTTCAACCAGATACTGCATCATCTGCTCAACATGAGTGCTGTTGCTCATGAACTGCAGAATCATCTCTCCCTTGGCAACACCGCCTACATTCTTGGTGTCAGCCTTCAGGATGTTGATCGGCTCGCCGTATGTCAGAATCATGTTGGCGATGACCGGTTCAAATGCAGAGTTCTCTGAGAAGACAATTCTGAGCTTCTTTCCGCTCTGAATTTCGGCAGGTGTCTGTACCTGTACAGGCTCAACGTCTGCGCCTGTGTCCTTTGAGATCAATTCTCTTGCGACCTGTGACTTCGGATGTGCAAATACCTCGGAAACCAGTCCCTGTTCTTCAACCGCTCCTTCCTTCAGAATGGCTACATGTGTACAGATTTCTCTGACCACGGACATCTGATGTGTGATAATCACAATCGTAATGGAAAACTGCCGATTGATGTTTTTTAACAGCTCCAGAATCGAAGATGTCGTCTGCGGATCCAGCGCACTTGTCGCCTCGTCACACAGCAGAATCTTTGGATCCGATGCCAATGCTCTTGCGATAGCCACTCTCTGTTTCTGACCGCCGGAAAGCTGTGCCGGATAGGCCTTCGCTCTGTCGCTGAGTCCGACGATTTCCAGAAGCTCCATCGCTCTCTTATGAGCATCGCTCTTCTTCTTACCCTGAATGTAAAGCGGGAAGCAGACGTTCTCCAGAACATTTTTCTGCATCAGCAGGTTAAAATGCTGGAAGATCATGCCGATGCTCTCGCGCTGCTTACGAAGCTCTTTCTCCGTATAATCACCCAAAGCCTTGCCGTCGATAAGCACTGCGCCTTCGTCCGGAACCTCCAGATAATTCATGCAGCGTACAAGCGTACTTTTTCCCGCGCCTGACATGCCGATGATTCCGTAAATATCGCCGGAGTCAATCGTCAGGCTCACATCTCTGAGCGCTTCAACATCGCCGTCTTTTGTGGCGAATGTCTTACGCACATTTCTGATTTCGATTGCAGACATGTCTTAATCCCTTCATCTTCGATAGGTGTACTATAGCACCTTTTATTAAAAAATGTTAATCATTATTCCTTATTGTCAGGTATCAGAAAAATCTATACACCTGCCATTTTTTCTACATCATTTTATCGCATTCGTGCATGGTTTTTAAGTGCTTTTCAGGACGTTTTTACGTCTCCGGGAAGGTTTCCACCGAAACTCTGCGGTTCCGGAATCCCTTCTCCCAGATCACCAGATGCACCTTGAAGTCCACCTCGTCCCTGACCTCAACAAAGGGCAGCTGCGAGATCAGATAGACCGTTCTGCCATTCTTCCGCAGCACCTCTCTCCTGCGCTCCGCCCTCTCCGTCACACGCTGAAAATACGCAGCCTCTTCACCTTCGAACACCCGCTCGGGATAAGCCGCTGCCGCCCTGATCACCGACTCCAGAAGAAGTCTGACGACTGCCGTATGCGAATTTCTTTTAAAAAGCCGCGCAAGCGCTTTCGTGTTTCTTCTGCCGTGAAAGTGCTTGTAGAGCTTCAGTTTTCTAACCAGACTTCTGTCACCCGCTTTTTCTGCAAAGTGCCGCATCGTCTCAATGCCTTCCGCTGACGGAATCCAGCTCTCCGGACCGACCTCCTCGTACTTTCGCGGAACTGCCGGATAAGAGCAGCAGTTCAATGGGGGAAATGCAGCCAGCTCCGCAAGCTTCCGCTCTTCGTCGCTGCAGTACTCCTCACCGAGGTAAACCCGCTTTGCATTCATGATAGCAATCCAGTATTCCAGCTGACGCAGCTCCTCATGCCCCTTCACCCAGACATGACCGGTCTTCCCGTAATCATAGAGCTTCACATCAAGCGAAAGACTCCGGAAAAAGATCGTGCAGACCGTCTTATCCTGGTGCACGATCAGCACATACCGGCCGTCCTCGTCCAGTCGAAGTTCTGCCTCGGGAACACCCTCGAATCCTTCCTGATAAGTGCCGGTCAGTGTCGCATCCTCAAAAACAAGGAAACTCTCCACCGCGTCATTCATCAGATAAACGAGACGAATCCGCCCTGTGTCAAAGGGCGGAAGCAGCTCAAACTGGTCCTGGTCCAGAAGCTCATATAATCTGCTTAAGTTCAAATCATCCAATTGCATTTTCATATCATAATCGTTCTCATAAAGCCCGTCAGCTTCAAACTTCTACTGACCGGATCTTCAGATATGCACCGTCGTGCCGTATTCACCGTACTCACAGCCGACATGTCCGGCATGAATCTCATCGAGCAGAACAAGCTTTCCGCCTTTCTTCTCATAGAGTTTCACTGTTCCGCTTCCGTTTCCGCCGTTCCACAGACGGTTATGACGCTTGAAGCCGTCCGGCGACTCATAATTGATCAGCAGCATATCCTTCTTATCACAGGAAATGTCTGTGACCATCTTCGCCTTCAGGGTTTCCTGCTCTACATGCCAGATGATCTGCTCTCCCGATTCTTTACAGGAAAACTTCGTTCTCGTCCCTGTCCAGAACTTCGAGAAATTGAATTCATAGCTCTTTCCTTCGTACCAGAAATCGGAAAGAAGCTTTCTCTTCAGCGGAATTCCGAAGGCCTTCGGGCAGCCTCCTCCGATATCGAACACACTGTTCTCCAGACGTTTTCCGGTGCGAAGACTGGTCAGATCACAGGAGCCGAGCCACACCCACGGGCTAGTAAAATCACCGCCCCAGTTCTTATCGGCGTAACCGCAGCAGTTCTCCGGACGAACGATGTAACGCTCTCCGTTGTACTCCACCCAGCCGCTGTACTCCGTCTTCATGCCCTCCGCATGCCAGAACATCTCGAATGCATTTAACTTCCGAAAAAGCTCCGCTGCTCCGTAACCCACATGGAAGGCCGTCTTCTTTGCGATCCGCAGCTTCCATCTCATGCTGCCGCTGTCACACATCCACTCCGGATGAGCCGCTGCATCCTCCGCCTCGACACGTACATTTCCCATTGTATGTGTCTCATCCAGGAGGCAGTCCTCTGCTTTGATCGCAAAAGGCGTATTCTTTCTGATGCGCACCTCATCCCAGCCGAAGAAGCGATGAAGCTGGGAGGCTTCTTCCCCCCAGGCTCCGCATTTCACCATCAGATAGGAGGGTCTTGCATCGGGACTTAACTGACCGAAAACCGGCTCCTTCTTCCCGAGTGCCGGATTGCAGGTGAAGAATTCAATAAAAAAGCTCTTTTCCTCACCTGTCTTTTCATGGCGTCCGGTAAAGGAGTGCCACCACCAGTCATATCCCTTTTTTGCCAGAGGACCTCTCAGCATAAACTGATCTCTGCTGATATCCGATCTGTTTGCCATAGTTTTCCCTTTCTCAGGCCACAAGCCACTTGTATTTCTCTACACTGTAAAGCGGTACAAACGGAATCATAATCGGTGTGGTCTTTACATACTTCTGATATTCCGGGTCACTGCCGTAATTCTTATTCTGTCTGATCTCAAGACGTCTTGCTCCGCCGAACATGACATAGATGATGCCGAGATAACCTGCGAGTGCTGCAATCCACTGACCGACCGTGTGATAGACCGTGATACCGGAGACAAAGACGCCTGTCCAGAACAGCATCTCACCAAGATAATTCGGGCATCTGACCAGACGGAAAAGACCTGTATCCACAAATCTCTTCGGATTTACTTTCTTGGCGCGGTTTTTCTGCAGATCAGCAGTTGTCTCCACTGTCAGTCCCAGAATCATAATCAGTACACCCAGGATGGATGTGACATCCGTTCCGCGTCCCGCCTGCAGACGGAACAGAACCGGAGATGTTTCGCATACATAGAGAAGTGCTGCAGAAATCCAGATCGCACACTTTGCGCCGACGGACATATCCTTGCCGTCCTTGATTTCGTTCTTCATCGTGCGATTATAGGATGTACTTTTCAGTTCACGATAGGCGAGATAGCCGCCCAGACGGAAGCCGTACACAATAAACAGAGCCGAAAGAAGCACTGTCCCAAGGCTCAGACTGCCGCGGAACATGATCAGAAGTCCTGCGCCGATTGCCGCAACGGCAGCGCCGTAGCCGATGGAAATAAACCATACATATTTCTTAAAACCGATGGATGATGCGATCATGGCGACCGCAAACAGAATGAAAAACTGAAGCATTATCTTGTCCTCTCTTTCAATGTTCTTAAATATGCTTTTGTTTCATCCGGAATTCTCCGGCTTTCTATCGCCTTCTGAATGGTTTTATTCTGTACCCAGGGAGCAGGCTTTCTGCTTTCCAGTACCGCAATTGCTGCCTCATACTGCTTCGCCAGTGCCGTCGCCAGATACCAGGCGATCATGATATTGACGTAGTACTCCTCACTCCGGATCCCGGCAATCTGCTGCAGATACTGCGCATCGAAGGCATCATCCAGATAATAGGACAGAAAGACACCGATGCCGTACCGGACAACATATGGCTCTTCGGAGCGCGCAAGCCAGGATTTCGCATACGGCAGCAGCTCATCTGTATGCTTCTTAAAAAGCTTAGGCCGCAGCTGGTCGCAGGTCGCCCAGTTATCAATCATGGGCAGGAAGCGCTCCAGCTCCGGCATCAGTGTTTCAAAATCTTTATATTCATTTAAGATAAATGCATGCAGCTGATTTTCCTCAAAGTACTGATGCGGAAGCGCTGCGGTCAGTTCCTCCGCTCTTTTCTCTTTCATCAGTTCCTTTGCGAAAGCCTTCAGTTCCGGCGTGCGGACACCGATCACCGTATCCTTTTCAATGTTCGGGATCAGCGCTGCATTAAAGTCTCTGTATTTCAAATCCTGATGGGCAAAAAGCCATTCCTGCAGGTCTGTCATCAAGGTCTCTCCTTTCAATGAAGCCGCCCAAAAGCCTCTTCATCTTATCACAGACGGAAGGTATTTTTTAGCCCCTGCAGGCAAATAACTTTTCACAATGACGATTACTCTTTTTTATGCAAACGGTCTCTGAATACGGGACCGATTCATCTTCTTCTGCACGCCCCGGCGATAGACAATTTCCGGATAGCCAAATCCGATGATCATCGGAATATAATGCTCTTCCGGAATCTGAAGCTTTGCTTTAATTTCCGGCATCGTGTCCAGAACGCCTAAGGGAAATGTCAGCAGAGAGCATCCCAGTCCCCTGGATGCCGCGATCAGTTCAAAGTATGCGCAGGCAATGTTGACATCCGGAACCGGTTCTCCTTTTCCAAGCGGAACATAATGATACTGTTCATCACCGGCTCTGTCTGTTCCGGTTTCATGATTTCTATGCTTTCTTCGGGCTTATGCTCAAAGATGGAGATTGCTCCTGTAGGACATACAGCCAGACAGTGTTCACACTGCCAGCATCCGTTCCATCCTCGCGCTTTATACATCGAACTGATTTTTCAGTTCATACTTTCTGTTCTGCAGTTTTTCATGGAAGGAACAGAACTCCGCCCGCACTTCCGTGAGATAATAGCCCACCACGACATCTCTTCGGTTTCCAAACTGACTTTCCAATACCGGGCTGTTCTGAAAACACTGCTCTACAATTGCCGCATCTTTTGTAAAGTTCACCTTACCTTCGACTTTCAGATAGCTCATGGTCTCCTGATCGCCGATGCACACCTGAATATACGGCAGTTCCTGCATCTCCTTATAGGATTCATAGAATTCGACCGTATCAAAATATAAAACACCGTCTTTTTCGAATTTAAATTCCAGCGGTCTGATCTGCGGCTTTCCGCTGCGTCCAAGCGTTGTTCCATACTGCATCGGAAATCTGCGAAAAATATCCGTTACAACAGAGACTCCGTTGTCATAATCCAGAGATGTAAAAAAATCAATATTGGTCACTGCTTTCTTCCTCACTCACTTTTTCTTTGATATGTTCATTATATGAGTGATTTCCTGACCCGTGAAATGAATATATGCTATAATCAATAACAAGACGGAATAGATCGTTTTCTTTAGAAAAGATTGCTTTCAGACAGGAGTTTTCACCATGAATATCGGACAATTAGAATGTTTCGTAAGCCTGGCATCGACACTGAATTTCATGCAGACCGCAAACGAATTAGGTCTGACACAGCCGGCTGTATCCAAACAGATTAAATCAATGGAAGAAGAATTAGGTGCTCCGCTTTTTTTAAGAACGTCCCGCTCGGTTTCTCTGACACAGATCGGAACACAGTTTCTTCCGGAAGCAACCGATATGCTGAATATTTTCTATAGAAGTAAAGAATGGATCAGCTCTTACAATACAGAGCAGCGAAATGCGCTGAAGATCGGCTACTCGGATCCTCTGCAGCTGAATCTGATCAGTCCTATTCTGAAAAATGTTGTGAATGAAGATCAGTTCAGGCGTCTGATTCCCGAGCTCTTATGTGACCAGACAGATGCCAATCTGAGCCGCCTTCAAAAAGGACAGCTGGACGTTGTCATCGGCATGAAAGATGCGCAGTTTGATGACGGGAATATTATCTTTAAGAAGCTTGCTGATAACGGTTTTCGATGCGTCGTGTCAAAACAACACCCGTTAATTGACGAGCTCTCCTCCGGTCATGTGCTCCCCGAAGAAGTTTCTACGACGGATCTCTGGTCCCACCGACAGATTCTGAATATTCCGCCGTATCTGCTGAAAAGCTATTATTCCAGAGGATACCGCATTCTTCCGGTGAATGATCAGCTTGACAACATCGTCTGCAGCAGTGCGAATGAAGCGATCTCTCTCGCCCGCGCCGGCCTCGGCTACACCATGGTTCCGGAGCACATGCTGACACCAGATCCCGATCTGGTGATTTTCCGGTGGAAGGAGACGAAATATGCTCCTTTCGGCATCTATTTCAGAAAAGAAACTTCAAAGTCATCCGTCACCTATGAATTCGTAAAAAAAGCAGATTCCTTTATCAAGGGCAGATAAGGATTCAGATGATAATACCCTGTAGATGATCGCACTCGTGCTGGATGATCTGGGCTGTCCAGTCTTTGAAGGTCTGGATGTGCTTCTTGAAAGCCATATCCTGATATTCGACCGTGATTTCTTTGTAACGAGTGCAGGGACGGACACCGATCAGAGATAAGCATCCCTCTTCCGTCTCATACTTACCGGATTTCTTTGTGATAACCGGGTTGAACATGACAAGGGGCATGAAGCCTGCATCTACAATGATTACGTTTTTACGGACGCCGATCATATTGGCTGCCATGCCCACACACTCATGCTTGTGCGCGGTTAATGTGTCGATCAGGTCCTTTCCGACCTGTTTATCTGCCTCTGTGGATGGTTCTGACTTTTGGCTAAGAAAGAATACATCTTTCATAATTGGTTTGATCATTTGTTGCTTCTCCTCTACTCTACAAATCGGAATTTGTTATCAGCTATGCTTAATTCAATTGTGTATATTTTCCTTAACGATTGTAATATGAAAAACTCCAAAAATTAGTGATGCAACAATCAGCATAGGATGTCGAAGCAAAATACCATTCATCAAAAACAATATCGTAGGAACAACCGCCAATCCATAGAGAATATTTGCACCACTAGTAGACTTTTTGATCCAAAGTAATGCATAAACGACCAATAACAGAACCGTGCCGCATAGCCAGATAAACATTTCAGTTACAGACATAAATCCAAATTTCCAGCCTTGCGTCAAAATCGGAAAAATCATAAAAGCCATGCTTCCGTATCTTCCAATTTGTTCAAAAACGTTTATTGCTGAATGTTTACTGCAAAAATCTTCCGCTACACCTTTTCTTACGGCAATTACATTAACAATGATTAGGAACATCACCGCTGCTGTATTAACACCGTTGATCCAACCAAAATTCATAAACCCATTCCCTCCACAAATTTCGATTTGCGTGTTACTCAAAGCTTTTCATACAATGCAATTCATAATAACGCTGATCATCATTTCTTTTTCCTGTGGTCGAGATTCCGCAATCATAATTGTCAACGCCACCAAGGTATGATCTTCGATTAATTTATTACCATCCTTGAAAAGCACACCAT
>JAUNAG010000100.1 GCA_030527685.1 Lachnospiraceae bacterium
GTTTAATCAGCGTAACGATCCCGGATAGCGTAACGAGCATCGGGTCTTCTGCATTTTCTGGCTGCAGAAGATTAAGCAGTGTTTTTTACAGCTCAGATCAAAGCAGCTGGGATTTAATTATAATAGAATCGGATAATGAAAAGCTGGAGAAAGCTGCCATTCATTACAACGGAGACGGACATCGCTATGTTACCGATGCGGCGGTGGAAGCAACCTGTACGGAAAACGGTCTGACGGAAGGAAAGCACTGTGAGACAGGCGGGGAGATTCTGCTTGCACAGGAAGAAATAGCGGCATTCGGTCACACATGGGGTGAGTGGGAAGTGACGGAAGAAGCGACATATGAAGCTTCCGGAACACGCACCAGAATCTGTGAGACCTGTAAGGAGACGGAAACAGAAGAAATTCCGCAGCTGGAACTTCCGTTTACAGATGTTTCTCCGACCAGTCCTTTTTTGGATGCAATTCTCTGGGCGAAGGAGCAGGGGATTACAGGCGGAATTACCCCCACAACCTTCGGACCGGATCAGAGCTGCACACGCGGTCAGGCAGTGACTTTCATGTATCGCGCAGCCGAAAAACCGGAGGGCGCCGGAGATGTTCAGTTTACAGATGTTTCGACGAACAGCTTCTGCTATAAGGCAGTCTGCTGGGCAGTAGAAAAGGGCATCACGTACGGAACGAGTGCGGCAGCATTTTCACCGGATGCAACCTGCACAAGAGGGCAGATTGTGACTTTCCTGTATCGAAACAGATAATGAATTTCAGATGGTTAAGCAAAGGGGAACGGCGTGGGCCGTTCCCCTTTGTAGTTTGTGAAAAGATATTTTCTGAAATTTATATTGCAGTGCCGGAATGGGAAATGCTATGATTTATTCATAGAAAACCTGTCTGCCAACGTCTGCGGGGAACGGAGGAAAATATGAGAAAAAGAAAGGAACGACTGCTCAACAAGATGCTTTCCGGATTGCTGCTGTCAGGGATTCTTGCGATTTCCTGTGCGGCAGGAGGTGCAACCTTTGCAAATGCAGCTGAAATTACGGACGCTGCAGGGAGTGCGCTCTATCCCATTAATACCCGGGGAACAGAAGGAATGGTGTCCTATGACGGAGAGTATACCTATCTTGTATCAACTGTGTCAGCAGTGGGCAATGACGGGGAAGGTCACGAAGTCTGGGAAGGCAGCGGTGCTGTTTACCGAATCGGGGAAGATAAGAGTGATGAGGCGGAAGCTTTCTATGTAACCCGCGAGCATTGGCTGAATGGTGCGGTTGTTTCGAACGGCAGTCTCTATGTGATAGAATCCTGGGCTGAGAATATGCTGGATTTTGACAATGTTTTTCAGCAGGAGCTGGTATGCGTCTCTCCGGAGAGCGGTGATACGAAACGAATTGCATTTCCCGATGAATATGTCGATCGGGTGACAAGCTTTATTTATGCGGACGATACACGTCTCTATCTTTCGTACAATTACGGAAGAAGTATCGTCTGCTTCGATACAGAAACAGAAGAATTTGAAGCGTTTCAGTGGCCGGAGGCAGCAGCTGGGGATATTGCGGCGGGCGAGATCCGGTATCCTCTCGGAATCTATGAGGGATATCTGTATTATCTGAAGGGCGCCATGCCGGCGGGACAGGAATGGCCGAAAATGGAGAATGGACTGTGGCGCATCTCCTTAGACGGCTCAGAAGAGGAGTTGATCACAAGACTGGATGAGGACTCGGTCAGCGAACTGGCAGACGATGCCGGCTTCTGGGTTCAGGGAGAGCTTCTGGTTTATTTATCGGAGGACTGGCTGCTTGCAGTTGATATCGCGACAGGAGATATTTACAACATTGCAGAGGTGGAAACCAGGGCAGTGACCATCGACGGAGACAGTGTTTACTATCTCGCTGATGAGAATCTGTACTGCTGGCATCCCGGTGATTCTGAACCGGAATGCCGCATCACAAATGATGCAGGCGTGATCAGACCCGGTGAGCAGTATTTCCTGGGTATATCAGGAAACTGGCTGTACTTTTCCGATTACGATTATAATAGGATGTACCGCGTTCGAAAGGATGCTTCAGTGTACCCGCGCGGCGAGATCGTGAACCGTGAGGAAGATCTGTACGGCGGAGATCCGGCACCGTCAGAGGGAGATGCTGCAGAGGGTACCGGTACAGAGTCCGGCGATGAGATGCCGGCAGAATATGCAGCGCTTCTCACGGAGATCAAGAGTGCTGTCTTTGAAAACGGTTTTACGACAGCCGGAAGCAGTCACAATTATGAAGAAGGAGCTGTTCTTGCTCTTGGATATTCGCAGTGCGCAGAGGATTATTTTTACGCCAAGATCTATGATATGGGACAGGGCGGAAGTGACCTGACGCAGACAATTTATACGCTGCTTGATCTGGACGGAGACGGGGAGAAGGAATTGCTTCTTTCGGCTGCGGATGATAATGTCGATTGCATTTACGACATCATAGACGGTCAGCTTACGACAGTCGATACCTTTGTCTATCGCGCTGAAGGCCGGGTGCGCGGAAATCTGATTGAAGCCAGCGGCAGCGGCGGAGCAATGCTTTATTCCACGGCCTGGTACAGCTATCTTCCGGGCGGAGAGCGGGTGTTTGAGGACGGTACCTTTGAGGATTATGAGAAAGATCCGCAGATCTACTGGCGCGGACAGACCTATTCAGAAGACGCACAGCCGCTGACGGAAGAGGAGTATCGAAGCATACAGGATCAGTACAATGCCATGGAAAGTCCGGAGTGGAAGATGCTGGCGGACTTTTAAGGGACTGTGTTTCAATTAATAAATGGTAAATAAAAGAGAGAAAGGACGTCGGATCAGTACCGGCGTCCTTTCTTACTTCAGAATCATATATTTTGATCGAATTGCCTTGATTGAATAATTCTGTGCATCTCCGGGAATCCGGGAGCAGTTTATTCGGACTTAATTGCTTCGATCAGTCTCTCACATGCCAGCTCTACATTGGCACGCGGTGTGGCGATGTTGATGCGGATATGCGCATCGTCTTCCGGAACCTGATCTGCAGGCCAGAACCAGGAGCCGAAATCGACTGCCAGGCGGGCCTTGTTCTGGACCACTTCGACGAGACGGTCCGGGGCAACACAGCCGGCGAGATCCACCCAGATCATATATGTGCCTTCCAGCGGATCAATCCGGATCCGGGGAAATGCAGCTGTCAGGCGCTGCTTCAGCAAATCATAATTGCCCTGCAGGTAGTCGAGAACTTCATCGAGCCACTGGGCTCCGCCGCGGTAAGCGGCTTCTGCGGCGATGTAGCCAAGAGAAGAACCCTGCCGCATGCCTGTTGTTTTGACATAGGCATCAAAGCGCTTCCGGAGATCTGCGTTTGGGATCAGAGCAAAGGAGTTCTGCAGACCGGCAAGATTGAAGGCCTTGGAAGCAGCCGTCAGGAGAATCAGGCGGTCAAGAATATCTTCGAAGCGCAGGCAGGAGAGATGTCTGTGACCGTTGAAGACAACGTCCTGATGAATTTCATCACTCACGACGAGAATATCGTAACGCTTGCAGATATCCAGCATGCCGCGCAGTTCCTGTTCACTCCAGACATGACCGACCGGATTGTGAGGAGAGCATAAGAGCAGCATGCGGATCTGTTCCGTGCGGGCCTTCTCTTCAAAATCGGCGAGATCAACTGTGTAGCCGTTTTCCGTATGAACCAGTTCGCTGATGACCATGCGTCTGCCTGTCTCCCTTACGGCATTCATGAAGGGATAATAGCAGGGAGTCAGAATCGCAATGCCGTCTCCCGGCTCAGTAAGAGCACTGATGGTCCAGAAGATACCGGTTACAACACCGGGAGTAAAGCGGATCCAGGAGCGGTCAGCGGAGACACCGTGACGGGTCCGCTCCCAGTCAAGAAAGGCATCCAGATAAGAAGCCGGCGGTGCGAAGTACCCGAATACGCCGGCATCCACTGCCGTGCGCATGGCTTCACGGACACAGGGGGCCGCATAAAAATCCATGTCCGCAACCCATAAAGGAAGCAGATTGTCCTGACCGTAGGTGGCCGTTAAAGCATCCCACTTCACACAATTTGTTCCTCTTCGATCCGGAAAATGTAATGTGTCAAATATCTTCTCAGACATGCCTGAAAACCTCCGATGAAAATGTTGAATTAAGACAAAAGTCAGACAATACGCATCCTGTATCCTTGTTTTGCCTGACTTCCTATATTATAATCTAAAACAAGTGTGATTGGTCATAACACATTGAAAACATCCGTTTTGATTGTCAATCCGTGCATGATCGGCGTGCAGAAAGACTTCATTATTGTGATGTTAGACAAAATCAAAATGAGAGCGTGATTTTTCATTTTCATCATCTGCGGTGCGTGATACCATTATTCCGAAAACCATCAGACAGTGCAACAGCATGAGAGGAGGCTGAAGGTCTTGAAAACCTTCAGATACATGAATGGGTGGAGTATTCGGAGTAGCATCGAAGGGAAACTGTAATCTGGAGCTTTTTTACGGAATTGACTATCATTCACACCTCGGCACACGTCGCGGCGGTATGGCAGTTCGCGGGGAGAACGGCTTCCAGAGAGCGATTCATAATATTGAAAATTCACCGTTCCGTACAAAGTTCGAACGTGATGTGATGGAGATGGAGGGAAATCTCGGCATCGGATGTATTTCCGATTACGAGCCGCAGCCGCTGCTGGTGCAGTCCCATCTCGGAAGCTTCGCGATCACAACAGTCGGAAAGATTAATAATTTTGAGAGCCTGACAAAGCTGATCTATGACAACGGTCATGTGCATTTTCAGGAGATGAGCAACGGACAGATCAACGCCACAGAGCTTGTGGCAGCTCTGATCTGCAAGAAGGATTCCATTGTTGAGGGTATCCGCTATGTGCAGGAGATCGTAAACGGATCCATGACACTTCTGCTGATGACAGAAGAAGGCATCTATGCGGCCCGTGACAGACTGGGCAGAACACCGCTTCACATTGGTGTCAAGGAGGATGGCTACTGCGTCTCATTCGAGAGCTTTGCATACCTCAACCTTGGCTACGAAGATTACAAAGAGCTGGGTCCGGCCGAAATTGATTTCATTACACCGGAAGGCGTCACTGTAGTAGGCGAGCCGGGCAAGGAGATGAAGATCTGCTCCTTCCTCTGGGTTTACTACGGTTATCCGACTTCTGTATATGAAGGGGTAAATGTTGAGGAGATGCGCTACAAGTGCGGCAAGATGCTCGCAAAGCGCGATATGGAAGCAGGCAATGTCCATCCGGATACCGCTGCAGGCGTACCGGATTCCGGTATTGCGCACGCTGTCGGCTATTCCAATGAGTCCGGCATTCCGTTCTCCAGACCGTTTATCAAGTACACACCGACCTGGCCGCGCTCCTTTATGCCGGTCAATCAGAAGCAGAGAAATCTGATTGCACGTATGAAGCTGATTCCGGTCAAGGCACTGATCGAAGATCAGAAGCTGCTGCTGATCGATGACTCCATCGTCCGCGGCACACAGCTTCGTGAGACGACAGAATTCCTGTATCAGAGCGGTGCAAAAGAGGTTCATGTCAGAACAGCATGCCCGCCGCTTCTGTACGGCTGCCCGTATCTGAATTTCTCACGCTCCAAGTCAGAGATGGATCTGATTACCAGAAGAATCATCCAGGAGCGCGAGGGAGACAATGTTTCGGATGAAGTGCTGGTGGATTATGCAGATCCGAACAGCAAGAACTATGCAGAGATGGTAGAGCTGATCAGACAGAGACTGAACTTTACCACACTGCGTTTCCACAGACTCGATGACCTGAAGGAGTCAATCGGCATCGGGGACTGCAAGCTCTGCACTTACTGCTTCAACGGCAAGGGCTGAGAAAAACAGGAGCCATCCATGGGATATGCTTTGCGGATGAGGCCCCGGAATAAACAGGTGGACATACGTGAGCGACGCATTTATCGAGATCCGGGATCTGAAGAAAACATTCCGGAATAAGAAGGAAACGGTAGAGGTTCTGAAGGGGATTAACCTGGAGGTACAGAAAGGGGAGATTTACGGTGTCGTCGGTTTCAGCGGCGCCGGCAAATCCACACTTGTGCGCTGCATCAACATGCTGGAGAAGCCGGACAGCGGACTGATCCGGATCGGCAGCCAGGTGATCACAGAATTAAGCAAGAGCGAGCTGAAAAAGCAGAGAACCAAGATCGGTATGATCTTTCAGCAGTTCAACCTCTTTGATTCCAAGACGGTCTATCAGAATATCGCCTATCCGCTGCGGGTTTGCGGCTGGAAGAAGGCAGAGATCGACAGCCGTGTGGACGAGCTGCTGGAGCTGGTTGATCTGAAGGATAAGAAGAATGCTTATCCGGGACAGCTCTCCGGCGGACAGAAGCAGCGCGTGGGCATTGCCCGTGCACTTGCCAACAAGCCGGACGTTCTGCTGTGTGACGAGGCGACCAGTGCGCTGGATCCTCAGACGACGATCTCCGTGCTGAATCTGATCCGTGAGATCAATCAGAAGCTCGGCCTTACCATTATCCTGATTACGCACGAGCTGGAGGTCATCCGCTATACCTGTAATCAGGTTGCGGTCATGGAGGACGGCGAATTCCGCGAAAAAGGAGCGGTAAGGGATCTTTTTGAGAATCCTAAATCCAATACGGCGAAGAACTTTATCGAGGTTTATAATCTGATGCGCTCTGAGGCGCCAAAAGGAGGCGATCCTTCATGAGCCTGTATCGATATTCATTCTGGGAAATACTGGCACATGCATTTTCCAAAGAAGTCTGGGAGCAGGTACTGCCGGCCCTGGGCGAGACGATGTACATGGTCGGTATTTCATCTGTTTTCGTACTTCTGTTCGGTCTGATCCTCGGCATGGTCGTCGTGCTGACGGCGGAGGACGGACTGATGCCGTGCAGACCGCTGCATCTGGCACTGGGAATTATCATTAACTGTTTCCGCTCCCTGCCGCAGGTCATCATCATTATTGTGATGCTGCCGGTGGCACGTCTCCTGCTGGGACAGTCCTACGGCTCGAATGCCTGCATCATCTCACTGATCGCCAGCTGTGTCCCGCTGTATGCGAGACTGGTGGAGAACAGCCTTCTCGAGATTGACAAGGGCAAGATTGAGGCGGCGAAAGCAATGGGAAGCTCCAACCGCCGGATTCTCTTTGAGGTCATGGTGCCGGAAACACTTCCGTCTATTATTCGAAGCTTTACAAATGCTGTGGTCATCGTCATCTCCATGACGGCTCTGGCAGGAAGTTTCGGTGCCGGCGGTATCGGCTATATTGCCGTTACCTTCGGTTATACCAGATATCAGCATGATCTGCTCTTTGCCACAATCATTGTTCTGATTGTGATTGTGCAGGCTGTGCAGCTGCTCGGCGATACAGTCGCCCGCATGATTCTGAAGAAGCGTCATCAGATATGATGGCTTCAATTACATTTCCCGCGTAACGGGCATATAAGGTTAAGGAGGACCAGATATGAGAAAAGTAAACGGAACAATTTTTGCTCTTGCATGCGCTGCTGCACTTACAATGGCAGGCACAACCGTCATGGCTGCTGATGCAGAGGTGACAACACTGAAGACCGTCTGCGATCTGACACCGCACAGCGAGATCCTGACTGCAGCTGCTGATCTTCTTGAGAAGGAAGGCATCAAGATCGACATCGTCTCCACTACATGGGATGCAACATGGAACGAGATGCTGGTTGACGGCGAAGTTGATTTTGCTTACTTCATGCATGTTCCGGCTATGGAAAGCATTGAAGAGGAGATGGGCGTTACTCTGTACAGCATGGGTGCCATCCATGTAGAGCCGTACGCATGCTTCTCCGATAAGTATGAAGCTGCTGATGCTATTCCGGACAACGCAAAGATCGCTATCCCGAACGATGCATCCAACGAATACCGTGCACTGAAGGTTATGGAAGATGCAGGCTGGATCAAGCTCGCAGACGACATCACTTCTCTGAATGCAAGCACACAGAAGATTGCAGAGTATGTAAAGCCGCTGGAAATCATCGAAATCGATCAGGCCAACATCATCCCGATGAGTGCTGACTTCGATGCATACTTTGTCAATGTCAACCGTGCTCTTGAAGCAGACATCGACACAACAAAGTATCTCCTTCGTGAGAGTGAAGATTCCGATTACGGCAACATCATCACTGTTACAGAGGCTAACAAGGACAACGAAGCCATCAAGAAGATGGTTGAGGTTCTGAAGAGTGATGAAATCAAGCAGTACATCACAGACAACTACAACGGAGCTGTTATCCCGGCAAAGTAAAGGAACAATATGAATCCGAAAGAGCTGCTTGCGATTCTGGAGACGGCTGCGAAGCTGAAGATACAGACGCGTCATAACTGGACAGAAGGGGAGAGAAAGGAGAGTGTGGCGGATCACAGCTGGCGCATTGCGCTGCTGGCCATGCTGCTGGACGGAATCCCCGAGTTCCGTGATGTGGATCTGAACCGTGTCATCCGGATGTGTCTGATTCACGATCTTGGAGAAGCATTTACCGGAGACATTCCGACCTTTGAGAAAACAGAGGCGGACGGTGAACGGGAGGATGATATCTTCCAAAGATGGATAGACGGATTTCCTTCACCGCAGCGTGAGGAGTGGCAGGCACTTTTTAAGGAAATGCAGGCGCAGCAGACGCCTGAGGCCAGGATCTATAAGAGCCTCGACAAGCTGGAAGCTGTGATTGCACACGATGAAGCGGGAACGAGCCACTGGCTGCCTCTGGAATATGAGCTGCAGTACAGCTACGCCGTAGAACAGACCCGTTTTTCTCCGTTCCTGACAGAACTGCGGGAGGAGATGGACCGGCTGACAGACCGCGTCATCGCGCAGAAGGACGGGCAGGAAAACTGACGTTCACAAAGAAAAGACTGAAGCGAATGAAAATCCCGGCAGCACTGGAAACAGCGCCTGCCGGGATTTTTGACAACACGTTTTGTCCTGTAAGCCTAACCTTATAACCCGGATTGTACGCCGAAAAAAAGCCTCAGCGAAAATCGCTGAGGCTTTTGTAGTTCACATTACAATTTAGTTGTAGGAATCTGTGTAAGCAACTGCATCGACATGTGTTGCTGTCAGGCCTTCCTTCTCAAGAGCTTCCTTGTAGGTGTCATAGAGGGAAGTACGATAGGTGACAGCGCTGCCCGGCTCAATACCGTAGTTGTAAAGGGAGCTGCTGTCGAGGTAGAGGATGTTCTCCTCATCATCCAGAAGTGCAAGACCAACCTGCATGTTGTAAACAGTCTCATCAGTCTCATTTGTGACCTTGCCGTACATGTAGTCATAGTTCCAGTAGCCGTCCTGTACGTCCTTCTGGAAGTCCGGTTCAACTGCGAAACGGGTTGTTGTGTAATCCAGATCGCTCTTGCCTGTTACGGTAAGCATGTAGTCATCAACCTCTGCAACCTGAGAATCATCAAGGCTTACATACATGCTGACATAGGTGTACTCTTCCGGCTGAAGGATGGAGCCGAAGCTGTTGATGTAATCAGCAGATGTGATGTTTTCGCCTTCAGCATCGAAAACTTCGAGGATGCCTGCCTGAATCTTGATCGGGCGGTCACCGGTGTTTTCAACACGGGCATATGCATAAGCATAGTTGCCGAAGATGTGGAAGTTTTCCTGAGTCACCTCCAGCTTGCCTGCTGCGAAGCAGGGAACAGCCTGGCTGACCAGCATAGCTGCAGTTAAAGCTAATCCGAGTGCTTTTTTCATAATGATATCTCCTTTTCTTTCATACGAAAGCTACATATATAGAATATTATACAGTTTTTCGGCCAAAATTGCAATAACAAGTTGCACACTTTTGCTCCACACCACACCT
>JAUNAG010000101.1 GCA_030527685.1 Lachnospiraceae bacterium
GGCTTTCGTCTGTGCGTTTCCGGCTTTCGTCTGTATGCTGCTTTTTTTCTGTCCCGAAGTTTTCTTTTTTCTGTACATAGCAGACGAAATCGTACACAGAAGGACACCTCCTGCCAAAGCTGCTGCGGCCAGTACTGCTTCTGTTCTGTTCATCACAACGATGGTCTGCAGATGAAGCAGCAGATAAATAACCCCTGCAGCCGGTGTCAGAATCAGTGCGGTCAGAAGAGTCGCTCTTTCCGGAAGATGCGGAGCAAGCCTTCCGGTTCGCTGTCTATCCGCCTTTCCTGCCTCCCTGTATCCCAATATTTCATCTACCCCATCCATGCCTGTCATACCGGATAGATCGAAGCCGTCCTGCCATTCGATCGCTTTCATCTTTCGTTCACCGCTCCGGGATTCTATTCTTCTGTCTTCCTTCCCAGGGAATCCGGGAGCGATGTCCGCCTTCTGCCGTTCTGTGATCTCCGGCTCTTCGTATCCCTCAAACGCAGATACCTCTTCTTTCTGCAGTACCTTCATCAGATCCGGAATCTGAAGATATTCCGTCTCCAGTGCATGCAGAAAGCGGCAGGCCAGAATCACGGCTGCCTGATCCTCTGTGCCGATTTTGCGAAGAATGTATTCCGTCAGAGTCCGCAGGCTTTCCCTGACTGAAGCCCTGTAATAAGGATGGTAGGGTGCACACATCCTGCAGTCCTCCCAGGACACATACAGATACTGCGGATCCAGCAGCAGATGCTCTCCCTCCAGCAGATAGTCCTCCAGTGTCCGCAAAGTTCCCAGTATGCCTGTGAAGAGTTTCCTCAGATCCTCCTCCCTCACATGACGGGAACTGCAGAACACATCAAAAGGCTGCAGGGATGTGATGTCATAGCGGAACTGCTGCCGGTTATCGATGTGTTCCTCTGTCATCGGCAGAAGTCCCTCGATCTGATTCACCGACAGAATTCTCGCCTGCCAGCTGTCCTGCTCATGCCCCTCTTCCGTTTTCAGAATCATAAAGCAGCCTGTAAGTCCCCTCTGATATTCCGCTTCCATCCTTATTCTCCCTCTGTCAGTTCTATGACTGCATAGGCTCTGCGCATAAATGCCACCGGCTTCACCTTCTGATAAGTACTTTTCTCCGCTATCACATGCCTGTTATCAGGCGCATACCAGATAGTCTCCGATTCTCCTCCGATGCTTCGTTCCTTCACCGAATCTTCACGACTGATTTTCACCTCACCTGCTGCCACCAGCATAGGCGCTTCCTGCTCGTGACCGCTGACTGCCTGTTCTCCACATGAAAGCGCCAGAACTGTCCTGTTATACACATGAAAGCAGAACCACAGAGATGTAAGGATCACAGCCAGCACGACAGGCATGACCAATGCCGCTTCTACCGTCATATAAGCAGGCTCCCGGATACCACCGCAGATCCTTCTCCCACAGCTGTCAGAAATCCCAGAAAAAGAAACGGCAGAAACGGAATTCTGAAGCTTCTGTTTTTCTTCACTGCAAGCAGAAAAAGCGCATATCCTCCGGCAAGGAAAGAGGCTGCAGACAACGTTCGCAAAGCTGTACTTACTCCTGTCAGCACACCGGTCACAAGAACAGCTGTTCCGTCCCCTGAGCCGATTCCGCCTCCGGTCAGATAAGACAGCCCGTACAGAAAAAGGCCCGGAAGAAGCGCCTGCACCAGTCCCGTCGTCTCTCCGCAGCAGATTCTCATGATGATCCCCGCTGCCAGAAATGCAGCTGACAGCGGCACCGAAATCTGCCTTCTTCGAAGATCGCTCACTGTACACAGCAGAAGATAAAAAAGGGCCGCACCGGTCAACAGCTTCTCCACAGAATTCATGCATGCTCCTCCGTCCTCCCGCCTGCAGCTTCCTTTTTGTCTCTCGCAGCACATCGCTCACACTGCTTCCGGTCTCCGATCTCTTTCTTCGTCACTATCCGGACAGTGCGGGTCAGACCGGCATATTCTTTGTTCGGATAATAGTAGTCTCCCTTTTCTGTCAGATAGACAGGTCCGCTGTAATCCTTCGGAAAGCCTGCACATCTGCGATATCTTTTTCCGTAAATGTTCCGCAGCTCTCCGACATGCTCTGTTGTGCTCTCAAAGACAGAGAGATCCAGATGTGAGCAGTCCTCATGCGAATGCCAGACAGAAGCGTACTCTGTCACCAGCACTGTCTCGTTCTCTGTCCCGCTCCCGTCCGAAGTCTCTGCACCGACACCGTTTTTTGTCCCGCTCCACGGATAAACCCGCGCTCTCACGGCAAGCTTCAGTTTCGGAAGTCCGGGAAGTGAAAAGGGCCACGGATATTCTGCTGTCTTTGCCAGATCAATCCATGTTCCGTCCTTCGTTTCGCCGTCATTCCCCGCTGTATTCTGCGTGGTCTTCCCGTCATCCAGCCAGGTACCCGCAGCCGCTGCAGCCATCGAAAGCTTTCTGGCCTGGTTTGAGAGTTCCAGATTCTGAGCAGACTGCAGCTTCACCGCATCCATCGTGAGAATCAGGGTCAGCAAAACCATGAAGAACAGAGGAAGCGTCATGGCACATTCTATTGTCAGGGATGCAGGGCTGCCGGTCCGGATGCGCCGGCATACCTGATCTATCCGTTTTTTTAACTGCGTTATCCACACCGGACAGCCCTTCATCCCCAAACCTCCCCTTTATGCAAAGCCTTGCATGACAACTAAAACGTGTCATAATCCATCTCTGTCTTCACCGTAAAAGAAACCTTTCCTTCAGAACGCACCTTCATCTCCGCTGCCAGTGCTGTCATGCAGGAATCCAGACGGAAGCTGCCTCTGTCCTTTCCCTGCAGCACCATCTCCAGCATATCCATGGTCCTCATCGTGAGGTCATCTCCGGAAGCCACCAGCAGCATACCCAGATAGTCATCGTAACGAAGTCCGCCTTCTGTATCCTTCGTGAGAGAATCAATCCCGCTGCGGATGTTCCGGATCTGATCCAGACCCGTCTGCCAGGACGAGGATGTCTTGATAAGAGATACCCTCTTCCCCATAAACAGTGCTCTGATATCCACCACGCTCTCGGCATAGGCCCAGCCTGAGGCAAGCAGCAGCTTGATTGCAGCTGATGCTGCCGGAATCCCCATGACCGATGCAATCAGGGATGCATTTTTCGAAAGGATGCCGCTTAAGACCTCATCACGGTAGATTCCTGCGATATTAGCTGCCTCGCGCATCAGCATCAGTCTGTGCACAGTTTCCTTCATGTTTTCGAGATCCGACTCTTTTCCGCAGAGGATATACTCCTTCTGATAGGCAAGGCCTGTATCGGCGGCCGCTTTCTTGTAACTTGAAAAGTTCCTGTGAATAAAGGATTTCAGGTACAGATCACTGCTTCCGCACTCTGCGTTAATCACACCGACACCCCTGGAGAGTGTGCGTCCGCTGACAAGAAGCGAGCTCTGCGTTTTCTTATCAGACACGCCTTCCGGCGCAGCGATATCAAGCACAGCTTCCTTCATCAGCTGGCGAAGAAACGGCAGCGGATTGGAAAATCCCTCCGGCACTGCCGGTTCGGTGACTTCTGTCCCTGCCTCCTCCGCTTCCTGCTCTCTTCGTTTTCTGGCTTCGTCTGCTTCCGCCTGCAGTTGATCAAAGGATTCTTTTCCGGATGCCTCCAGCAGCTGCTTTCCCTGCTCTTCCGTATCCTTCGTCCCTGCTGCCAGCTCCTGCAGGCGGCTTAAGGCACTGATGCCGAAGGTATCTTTCACAGCCTGCTCCGCCTGACGCCGAAAAGGCGCTCCGCCTGCATCGGTCAGCAGGGTGTACCCCGTAACAGCACAGCTTTCTCTCTGCAGCTTCAATACGGCACTGCCTTTAAAGAACACGCGTCCCTTATTCGGATCCAGAAGATAATCCGATGCATCCTCCAGTTCCCGGATGCATGCACCCGGATCCGGCCCGCCGGAACTTCTGCCCGTCCATATAAAAAACAGACCGAAATCCTCTGCCGCCTGCCGGTCAAAGTGCGCAAACAGCGAATAAATAGACTGGTCCGCCGCATTGGCAGCCTGCATACGCCCTGCACTGACCTTTACGGACAGAAGAAGACCATATACCAGTGAAACCATCACACTGAAGACCAGAGCAAGATAAACCGTGATACTCCCGCTTTGGGACGGATGCTGTTTCTTCATGAAGTCTCCCCCCACAGTTTTTGATGCAGGCTGCTGCCTCTCCGGTCATGCAATCCCCTCTCCTTCAGATACAGCCGCCTGCCGTTTTTGGAATCGTGATCAGGTCTCAGTCATTGTCAGAATCAGACGGAATGGGATCAGACAGAATTACTCTGCGATTCGACCTTGGAAAGAATAGACTTCAGAGTTTTTGTAATCTGATCCTTGAATACCAGCACAAGTGCGATCAGAACAAGGAGAATCAGAACGATTTCCACGACAGCCACGCCGTCTTCCTCCGCCCAGAAAGCTTTCAGTTCATTCATGGCAGACACCTCCTTTCCTGCATCACAGCCATGGTTACTGCGGAATATGCCTCTGCTGCGACACTCCCGCCATGACTGCGGCTGCATCGATATAAGCAGACCGCCTCACACTTAAGAAGCACAGCCGGTCCGGAGGGGTACAAACCGCTGTCTTAAGGTACCGGCAGCCTAAGCTTCCCGAAAATCCGGCCATTAAAATCACTCAATGAAATTTTTGTAAATAGAATCGGCAAAAAACAGGCTCAAAAACAGGTAAATGAAACCCGTAACGGAAAGCAGCTGCGGAAAAATCAATAAATGAATTGAATAAATAACTGCGGATGAAACGGACTGCATCAGACTGTCCGAATTCCATCCTTATCAATCAGATGAAAGAAGTGTGATCTGTCGGATCCGACATCACTTCTGAAATGGAATGGGCCAAGTATAGCGCTGCGGAGACTTCCTCCGCAAGACGGAATACCTGACGAAAGAAAAAGCCCGTTTTCTGCAGATGCGCTGAATTATAGCAATCTCTTCAGCACCGCAGAAAACGGACTTTATGATCATTTTTATTTTATGCTCCATGCCCGGCCTGATTAAAGACCTTACTTAGTACACTGACCTCTGTCTCATCAGACAAACACAAGCTGAATCAGCAGCATGTAGGAAATCGTTCCTGCCAGAATGGACAGCAGGGTATTTCTCTTCCACACATGCAGTCCTGCTGTCAGCAGAACTGCCAGCAGCTCGGGCAGACCGAACGGAAAGGTCAGCGGTGTGATGCCCTTCAGGCAGTACACTACCAGCATCGCCATAATGGAAAAAGGCAGTACATTTCCCAGATACAGGATATACTTCGGCGTATTTCCGCGAGAGAAAATCACAAACGGGAGAACACGGAGAAGCAGGGTGACTACTGTCATAACCGCAATTAAGAGCATTGCATGAGAATCTGTCATCTCTGTCCCTCCTTCGTCTTTTCTTCCTGTTCCTTCTTTTCGGCGCGCTGTTCGATAAACGGTCTGCTGACCGTAAGTGCCAGCGTGATACCGATCATTGCCGGAATCAGGAAATTTGACGGGCCGAAGATGACAAGACAGATAACCGATACAGCTGCTCCGATCAGCGTAGCTGTATGATCCCTTGAGGTCAGCCACTGTTCCACCACAATTGTGACAAAAAGCGCTGTCATGGAAAAATCAATGCCCGCTGTATTGAAGGTGATGGCACTTCCCAGAAGTGAACCGATCACACTGCCGAGCACCCAGTAGAACTGATCCATGAGTGAAATCAGTGTGTACCAGGTATGCGGATTCACATCCTCGGGCACGTAGGGACTTGAGACAAGTGCATAGGTCTCGTCTGTAAGCGCAAACATCAGATACGGCTTTTTCGCGCCTGCCCCCTTATATTTCTCAATCATCGAGATTCCGTAAAACAGGTGACGTGCATTGACCATCAGAGTCGTAATGGCCGTCATAATCACCGATGCCCCGGACGTAAGCAGGCTGACGCCCACATACTGCATGGAGCCGGCATAGATCAGAAGACTCATGAAAAATGCCCACGGCAGGCCGTAACCGTTCTTCTCCAGCAGAATACCGAAGCCGATGCCGAGCACAATGTAACCGGCCATGACCGGCAGTGTTTTGATAAAGGCTTTCTTTATCAGAGACGGTCTGATCATGCTCTCACCATATCCGGTGTGATATCTGCAAGCGTCTTGGCACCGCACATAAACATCGTTTCCTTCAGCTCGCTGCCGATCTTCTCGACATAAGCTTCCACGCCTTCCTTATCGCCGCCGTAAACAGAAACAACGAAAGGTCTTGCAATAATAACCGCATCTGCTCCGAGCGCCAGTGCCTTGAAGACATCTCCGCCTGAACGGATGCCGCCGTCAACGAAGATCTTGATACGGCCGTTGACCGCTCTTGCAATCTCCGGAAGAACCTCAGCTGTTGCGGCGCACTGATCCAGTACGCGGCCGCCGTGGTTGGAAACTACAATGGCAGAAGCACCTGCGGCAATTGCCTTTTCAGCACCCTTGACTGTCATGACACCCTTTACGATAAACGGAACTCCTGCATCTGCAATAATCTGCTTCAGCTGCTCCACAGACTTTCTTCCTGCAGGCGGGTTCTGGCCGCGCAGGAACGGAAGACCTGCCGCATCCACATCCATAGCAGCTGCTACAGCACCGCTCTGTCTTACAAGCTCCATCTTCTGCGCAACGGTCTCTTCATCCCAGGGCTTTACAGTCGGGATACCCATGCCGCCTGCGGATTTGATTGCCATCGTGGCAGCTTCGTGCACCTGCGGATTGATTCCGTCGCCGGTAAATGCAGCAATGCCCAGATCCGCACAGGCCTGTACCAGAAGGTTGTTGTACGCAAAGTCGTCATACTTATCGCCGTAATGCATGTTGACAGCTCCGACCGGACCTGCAAAAAACGGGAAGCGGAAAGAATGACCGAACAGTTCCAGAGTTGTATCGGTCTCTGTCATCTCCTCGATTGTATCCATATTCACGCGGATCTTCTGCCATGCCTCGAAATTGCGGACAGCTGTGTCGCCGACGCCCTTTGCTCCCGGACCGGGAATCTGATTTCCGCATGCACGTCCGTTACATACAGAGCAGGCTCTGCAGTGAGTTCCAACGCTGTTTTTGGCTTTTGCCAGTACTTCTTCATATGTCATGTGAATCAACCTCCTTAAAAAGCCTGAGTTAAGGGCTATTCTAACACCGCTTTCCTCTGACCGTCCACTTAAAACGTACCGGTATCTTCTTATAAGCTTCGCTGACAAATCTGTCAGACCTTCTTCCGCACGCCTCTCACATCGAACTTAAGAGTCCCGAAATTCCTTCTTTTCGGAATATTTCCTTATAATAGCGCAGCTCCTCCGAGATAATGGCATCAATCGCCTGCATGCCGAGCAGCTCGACCGGAGCGCGGTCATCCGTCAGAATCCTGCTCCCGCTCTCATAAGTGCGGAAGCCCGCTGCTGTCTGCTCCATCAGCTCCCGCAGCTCCGCATCCGTCACCTGCAGACTTCCCTCCAGCAGCAGACTGCCGGAAAGAGCGGATGCAGATGCAAACAGCTCGCGGTTTGTCGTATTGCGTACGTCAACAGTCAGTATGGAAGGAAATACAGCGGCAATCGTATCACTGAGCCATGTGTTGATTCCGTCCTCGCTGCCTGTCCTCATATTCATGTTGACAACCATGATGCCCTCCGGTGTCAGATGCTCCCGCACAAGTGTGAAGAACTCTATGGAAGACATCTGGAAGGGAATCGTGATGTCCTGATAGGCATCCACCATGATGACATCGTAAACCGATGAATCCGCCGCCAGAAAAGCGCGGCCGTCATAGGTCACCACATTGGCTTCCTTCGGCGCATCGAAATACCGGTAGGAAAGCTCCGTGATCCTGCTGTCTATCTCCACACCTGTAATCTCCGGGCTGTCGAGATACTGCAGACATTGTCCTGCAAATGTCCCTGTCCCCATTCCGAGAACGAGAATCTTCAGAGGCCTCTCCTGCTCACCCTTTTCCCGCAGAAGACGTTCTGCCATCACCGGCGCCGCCATTGCGATATCGTAATACAGACCCGTCAGCTCATCCGTCTTCATCGTGATTGACTGCACGCCGAAGAGCACATTGGTGGACAGCACGGTGCTCTCTTCCGTATCCTTTACCTGCAGATAGTTATAGACAGACTCTGTCTCGGCTGTCAGATCCTTCTCCCAGAAGGCAAAGCTGCTGCGGCTTCCGAATACTGTGCAGAGTACAAAGACAAGAACTGCCGCTGCGCAGCGGCGCCAGTGTACATTTTTCGAAATAAAATAAACCAGAGAAAGTGCCAGCAGCACGCCGGAAAACAGGATGAAGGTGGCCGCTGTACCGATTGCCGGAATCGTCACAAAGGTCGGAAGGAAGGTGCCGATGATGCTGCCGATCGTGTTATAGGCGCCAAGCTTTCCGACTGTACTGCCGCTCTCCGAGAGGTTCGTCACCGCATAGCTGGCCAGCGACGGCGTGCACGTTCCCAGCAGGAAGCAGGGAAAAACAAAGATGACGAGGCAGGCGGCAAATGCAGCCAGCACCAGAAAGTTCTCATTCACAGTCATCACCAGCAGACCTGTGATTCCGATGATGATGTATCTGCCGACCAGCGGAATTGCGGCAATCCAGACGGCCGCAAGCAGCAGTCTGGCATACAGACGGTCCGGATTCGGATCGCGGTCCGCACTTCTGCCGCCGTACAGATTCCCGAGTGCCATGGCAATCATGATCGTCGCAATAATAATCGTCCACACAATCTGTGAGGATGAAAAGTACGGAGCCAGCAGTCTGCTTGCGCCGAGCTCAACTGCCATGACCGACATGCCGGCAAAAAATTCCGTGAGATAGAGATACGTCTTATGCTTCAGAATATCAGACCGCATAATGGACTCCTTGATCAGTGAAGCTCAGTCCGTAAGTGTCGTCCTGCTATGGCCGCATCCGCCGGGACTGAGCATATTTACCTGTTGCTGCATAACCACCTGCTACTATACAGGAAATCCGTTTCTCTGTAAATTTGATGAATTATCCATTGTCTTTTCTGCCTTTGCGCTGTATGATGGTTGGCGGCGTTGAAAAAGACAGCTTCGCCCGTGAGTTTGAAGCCATCCTCACGTAAAACAAAACCACGGAGGTAAATTGAATATGTCACATGAAAAGATCCTGTATATCGCACAGGGTGCCGTTATTGCGGCCGTCTACGTTGTTCTGACTCTGCTCTTTGCACCGATCTCCTTCGGTACATCAGGCATCGACGTCCGTATTGCGGAAGCCCTCACGATCCTTCCGGTATTCACACCGGCAGCTGTTCCCGGCGTCTTCATCGGATGCCTGCTTGCCAACATTCTCGGCGGCGGTATCATCTGGGACATCATCTTCGGAAGCCTTGCTTCTCTGATCGGTGCGATCGGCTGCAGAATGCTTCGCAGCAAGCGTCATCTCGCACCGCTGCCGACAGTTCTGGCCAATGCCATCATCGTTCCGCTCGTACTTCGCTTCGGCTACGGTGTCAATATGCCGTTCCTGATGCTGGTTCTCTCAGTCGGTGCCGGTGAATTCCTCAGTGCTTACTGCCTGGGCCAGGTTCTGTACACCGCACTGAAGCCGGTCAGCAAGTATTTACAGGCTGAGGCTCACTGATCCTTACAGAAAATCTTTTAACATATGGCGTTTGCTCCACACAGCTGCAATCGCCGCAATCATATGGCTTCGTACAAAAAGATCCCCGTCCGCATAAACGGACGAGGATCTTTTTCATATAAACCGGGTTATTCTTTTTCGATCAGGCTTTCTTCTTTCTGCGCTTTTCGATTGC
>JAUNAG010000197.1 GCA_030527685.1 Lachnospiraceae bacterium
GCTTTTTTCGCCGTTTTAATCAGACGGACAATATCAGCCTTCTACGCTCTCTGCAGCGCTCTCAACAACGCTTTCAGCAGCAGAGTCAGCGCTTACAGAGAATTCTGCAGCCAGGAAGCTTCCTGTTGCATCAATTGCATCATGCAGGCTGTGAAGATCTTCTTCGGAGAATACGTTGAAGGTATGATCCATACCTTCGATCGGATATGTTGCGGAATCCTTGTTTGTGCTTGTCTCAACGATTCTGTCAGACCATACCGGATCAACTGTGTCATCCTGTGTGCCGTAGATTGCAAGAACCGGGCCAGCGTATGCAGAGAATACATCCAGAACGTCTGTGTTCTTTACATCCTCGCACCACTGCAGAGAAACCTCTGACGGTCCGCGGAAATCATATTCCATCTCAAAGAAGCCGTTCTCCTGGGCCTCAGCGTAGTCCTCGTCGCTCAGCATATCGCTTAAGTCCGGAGCACCTGCCCATGTAACAACAGCATCCCAGAGCTCCGGAAGCTTTCCTGCGGAAAGCAGAGCGTCTGTTCCGCCCTGTGACCATCCCATAACAGCGAATTTATCGACATCATAGTTTGCTGCAACATAATTTCTTGCGGAAACTGCATCATTGACAGCGCTGCTGAAATCATACAGCTTGTCATCTGCTTCGGAATCACCATAGCCTGTGAAATCGATTCTGACAGTTGCAATGCCGTACTTCTCGGAAAGAACCGGAGCAGCTGTCTTATAGCCGTCACCTGCTTCGTTCTTTGTGGAGCCTGTTCCGTGCAGCATGACGACTGCGCCCTTGATCTCGCCTGTCGGTACATTGATGATCGCCGGGATGTCATATCTTCCGTCTTCACTCGGAATCAGTACGTAGCTCTCTTCGTAAGCATCTGTGCTCTCATTGAGAATACCGCTTTCCTCGGCGGCAACAGCCTCGACCTCGGAAACTGCAGATTCTACTGCAGAGTCTGCTGCCATAACCGGAGAGATTGCTGTGAGCATCATGCCTGCAGCTGTGAGAAGTGCAATTGTTTTCTTCATATTTAAAGTCCTCCTTTTTTGATGAAATGAACAGTCTGATAAATCTCCTGCGAGTCTGCAAATTGATTCTCAAAGGCTTCTGTTCATAAACAACATCTGTATTTTACATCCGTTCAGAGATAATCGCAAAGCCTAAATATGTTTCACTGACTCCCTGATTTCCATTTTACCTGTCATTTTACAGATCATCTGCTTTGACCCGTTCATCTCCTTTATTTCCTCAAGGAGCAGATTCAGAGCTGTCTCATTTATCTCCTTATACGGATGTTCATATGATGTCAGCGGAGGCAGCATATACTCATCGCTTGAAATATTGTCATAACCGACAAGTGAAAGCTCTCTCGGAATTGAAAGCTTCAATTCCTTTGCAATCTTATAGGCACCATATGCCAGCGTATCGTCAAATGCAAAGAGTGCTGTCGGACGATTATCTTTCGAAAGTACCGTTCTCAGCTTTGCATACAGATCCTCGTTGTCTTTCACACCGCGAATCATGTAATCCTCATTGATCTCCAGCTCATTCTCACGCATTGCCCTGCAGAAGCCGTCATAACGTTCGATATTATAATTTCTCTTACGACCATCTATGATACAGCCAAGCTTACGGTGGCCTTGTGCAATCAGATACTTTCCGATTTCATATCCTCCGTTGTAATCGTCTCCAAGAACGCAGGTCAGACCGATTGGGAAGTTACGATTGATGATAATAATCGGCAGCTTACCGACAAACTTCTTAATATGTTCATTCTTCTCTGATGTCGGCAGAAAAATCACTCCGTCTACATAGATCTTTTCCAG
>JAUNAG010000008.1 GCA_030527685.1 Lachnospiraceae bacterium
CAGATCATGCTCGACCTTGCAGGCATCCTCTCTGGCCAGTTCGGCATTGACACCGATCTTCTCAAAGAATCCGGTCAGAACTTTATGTCTTGTATAGATGCGCTCTGCGATTTCGCGGCCTTTATCTGTCAGGACAATGAAATTGGCATGGTCCATGGTGATGAAGCCGTTTTCGCGAAGCTGCTTAGTCGCATAACTGACGGAAGGCTTTGTGACACCCAGCTGCTCAGCCACGTCGATGGAGCGGCAGTAACCGTGCTTTTCCTTCATCATGAGCATGGCTTCCAGATAATCTTCAGCTGACTTATGAATTTCCATATGAATCGCCTCCTTGAATTTTAACTGAGATTAACACTCTTTAACAAAAATTTCAAGAGGGCAGAGGCGAAAAAACAATTTTAAGATGCGATTCGGAAGAATGCATGAAAAAGTTTTCTTTATTTTCACAAAAAGGAGAAGAAGAATCATAGCATTTAAGCGGACATTGTGTGATAATGTAACTTGAAGTATTTTCTGAAAACAAAGGAAGATGAGGTAAACAGATGGCAGTTATTACATTGACAGCTGATAATTTTAAGACAGAAGTATTAGAGAGCAGCGAACCGGTTCTGGTAGACTTCTGGGCTTCCTGGTGCGGTCCGTGCAAGATGCTGTCTCCGGTTGTGGAGCAGATTGCGGAGAGTGCAGAAGGCTTCAAGGTTGCAAAGCTCAACGTGGACGATGAGATGGATCTGGCTTCCGAGTACGGCATCTCTTCTATTCCGTGCCTGATTGTCTTCAAGGACGGAGCAGAGGTGAATCGTTCGGTCGGCGTTATTCCGAAAGAAAAGATTCTGGAACTGGTGAAATAAGTCAGCAAAATCCGCAATGCGGAGGATACCGGAACTCTTATTGTCGGGAGCGCGCGGCGCTTCCGGCATCTTTTTTGGCTGTAGGAGAATGCGAAAGTATGAAGCACGATACAGCAGTTTTCTGCAGCAAAAGCAGTAAAATCCCGCGAAGCCGGGATGGAAAGGAGTGAAGAATGATGGAAAGTAAAGATCTGATTATTGTCGGAGCAGGTCCTGCCGGTCTTACGGCTGCCATTTACGGCCTTCGTGCAGGAAAAAGTGTTCTTCTGATTGAAGCAAAGGCATACGGCGGCCAGATCATCAACACACCGGACATTGAAAATTATCCGGGACTGGCACATGTCTCCGGCTTTGAGTTTGCCCAGGCCCTGTATGAACAGGTGACCTCATTCGGCGGAGAGCTGGTTTACGGCACAGCCGCAGCGGTAGGCGAAGAGAGCGGTCTGAAGACGGTTACCACAGCAGACGGCACTGTTTATACCGCAAAGGCCGTGATTCTGGCAACAGGTGCAAAAAATCGTCCGATCGGACTTGAAAGAGAAGAGGAGCTGATCGGAAGGGGCGTATCTTACTGCGCCACCTGTGACGGCATGTTCTTCCGCAAGAAGACAGTTGCCGTTTACGGCGGCGGAAATACCGCTCTCGGTGATGCACTGTTTCTTTCCTCGATCTGCGAAAAGGTCTATCTGATTCACAGAAGAGATGCGTTCAGAGGAAGCGCTGCTGATCTGGAGAAGCTGAAGAAGTGCACGAATGTGGAATTTGTGCTCAATTCGAATGTCACAAAGCTGATCGGTGAGGAAAAACTGACAGCTGTGGAAGTGACGGATAAGCTCAGCGGCAAGAGAAGAGAGCTGGAGGTTGCCGGTCTGTTCGTTGCCATCGGACAGATTCCGGATAACACAGCATTTGCCGCAGTAGCGGATCTCGACAAGAGCGGCTACATCATCGCTGATGAGGACTGCCGCACAAAGACACCGGGTGTCTATACAGCCGGTGACTGCCGCACCAAGACGGTCAGACAGCTGACAACCGCCGCCGCTGACGGCGCCGTTGCCGCACTGGCTGCAAGTGAGGCAATGTAAAATTTCATGATTGTAAAGCAACACAAAATATAAATACCAGAGGGGGTAAATAGTAATGTTGTTTCAGCTTTACAGCAGCATAGCCGGTTCACAGTTAATCGGCTGGGTACTCGTGTTCTGCGGTCTGATTCTGATGAATGAGATCGGAAGACGCACAAAGGCAGGCGGAATGCTCGTATTCGTGATCATCCCGATCATCCTGACCGCTTATTTCATCGGCATTCAGCTCGGTGCATTCGGAGGTCACAGCAATCAGACCTACGAATACATGAACGGCTGGTTCCACTATGCAAAGCTCTATGCAGCTGATATCGGCTGCGTCGGTTTCATGATGATCAAGTACAAGTGGGGAATCGGCAAGGAACGCTGGTTCAAGGCTTTCCCGTGGCTGATCGTTTCCATCAACATTCTGATCGCTGTAGCATCCGATTTCGAGTCTGCCTACAACGCATTCAGAGTAACAGGTGATCTGTCCGGTGCATGGTGGGCATCCAACGAAGGTGTCTTCCTCTACGGCGGCTGGTGGAACATCGTAAACGGTATTGCAGGTCTGATCAACTGCATGTGCATGACAGGCTGGTGGAGCGTTTACAGCTCAAAGGACAAGAACAGATCCGACATGGTATGGCCGGATATGACAGTCTGGTTTATCATTGCCTATGATGTCTGGAACTTCCAGTACACCTACGCAAACCTGCCGACACATACATGGTACTGCGGTGTTGCGCTTCTCCTTGCACCGACATTTGCCAATGCACTGTGGAACAGAGGCGGATGGATTCAGAACCGTGCCAATACACTGGCAATCTGGTGCATGTGGGCTCAGGTCCTGCCGCTCTTCCAGCTGAAGTGGATCCCGGCAGTTCTTCCGACCGTTTACGGCGGAGCTACAGCTGCAGGCGTCACAACAATGGATCTGTACGACAAGGCAATTGCTGTATATAACAGCGGCGTAAACAATTCCGGCGAAGTGATTGCCCAGATGGGTATCACAGCCAACCCGACAGCACAGGGTGTGGTTGCACTGCTTGCTCTGGCTGCCAATGTCATCTGCATTGCAGTCATCATCAAGAGAGCAAAGACAATGCACATCAATCCGTATAAGCAGGATGTATGGGTTGGAACAAAGGATTATGAAGAGGCAATGGCAAGAGCTGCCGAATAAGCATCCTGTATGCTGCGCTGCTTTACAATGAAACGAGGCAAAACAAAAGAACGGGCTTCGCACTTTCGTGCGGAGCCCGTTCTTTTGCAATGTGTTTTTATCTTATTTTTCAAGTCCGCTCTCAGCCGGAGAAAGCGGCTTCTTGAGCATGGACAGGATAAGAGCGCCGATTACGGAGCCAGCTGCCAGAGCAACGAGGAACATCAGCGGGTTGCCGATGATGGCGATTACCCATGCGCCGCCGTGCGGAGCCGGGCTTGTGCAGCCGAAAGCAGCTGACAGAGCGCCTGCTACAGCAGAACCGATGATGCAGGACGGAAGAACGCGGCCCGGATCAGCAGCTGCAAACGGGATAGCACCTTCGGAGATGAAGGACAGACCCATGATGTAGTTGACGATACCTGCCTGGCGGTCAGATGTTGTCCAGCGGTTCTTGAAAAGTGTTGTAGAAAGAGCAACAGCAATCGGAGGAACCATACCGCCGACCATAACGGAAGCCATGATTGTCTGGCCAGCGACAGTGCCTTCAGCCAGCATTGCTGTACCGAATACGTAGGAAGCCTTGTTGAACGGGCCGCCCATGTCGATGGACATCATGCCGCCGACAACTGCGCCGAGAAGGATCAGGTTGGATGTGCCGAGTCCTTCAAGGAAGCTTGACATACCGGTGTTGATTGCTGCGAAGATCGGGTTGACGCTGAACATGATGAGGCCGATGCCGAGGATACCGAACAGCGGGTACAGAAGAACTGGCTTGATACCTTCGAGAGAATCCGGAAGCTTATCGCAGAGCTTCTCAAGCCACTTTGTCAGATAGCCGCCGATGAAGCCGGCGAAGAGTGCGCCGAGGAAGCCGCCGCCTACCAGAGTGAAGTTCGGATCGGTTGTGGTCAGCCATGCCCAGGAATAGCCTGCGCTTGCAAGAGAACCGCCGACGAAGCCGACTGCAAGACCCGGACGGTCAGCAATAGACATAGCGATGAAGCCTGCAAGGATCGGAAGCATGAAGCCGAAAGCTGCATTTCCTGTTGCATTGAAGAAATGAGCGATCGGTGTGGAAGAACCGTAGCTTGAGGTACCGAGGCCTGCCTGATCAAACAGGAAGGAAAGTGCGATCAGGATACCGCCGCCGACGACGAACGGAAGCATATGAGAAACACCGTTCATCAGGTTCTTGTAGAAGGAACGCAGTACGGAGCCGTTTTCTTCCGGTGCGGACTTGACAACTGTGCCTTCCTGAACCGGAGCTTCACCGTTCATGATCTTGTTGATCAGCTCTTCCGGCTTGTTGATGCCGTTGGAAACAGAGGTCTCATAGACCATCTTGCCGCCGAAGCGTGCGCGGTCAATTGTCTTGTCAGCTGCGATGATGATGCCCTTGGCATGAGCGATTTCATCAGCTGTGAGGATGTTCTTGGCACCTGCGGAGCCCTGTGTCTCAGCCTTGAGCTTCAGGCCCATCTCAGCTGCCTTTTTCTCAAGAGCTTCAGCTGCCATGTAGGTGTGAGCGATACCGGTCGGGCAGGCTGTGATGGCAAGAATGTCCGGATAATTGCCGGCTTCTGTCTGAGCCTGTGCTGCGACTGCCTTCTCGCCTTCTTCAGCAATGCGTGCGTTTTCTGCCCTGTCAATGATGGAAAGGAACTCATCGGCTGTTGTCGCATTGCGAAGATCCTTTGTGAAATCCTCATCCATCAGAAGAGTAGCCAGACGGGAAAGAACCTCGAGGTGTACATTCTCCTTGGAATTCGGTGCGGCGATCATGAAGAGAAGAGTGCTCGGCTCATCATCCGGAGCATCATAATCAACACCTGCCGGAATAGTCATAGCTGCAAGACCTGCCTGCTTTACAGCATCTGTCTTAGCGTGCGGGATCGCAATTCCTTCGCCCATGGCTGTGGTGCTTTCCTCTTCACGTGCAAGAATGGCCTTCTTGTAAGCCGCAACATCCTTGATGTTTCCGGACTTGTTCTGGAGCTCGACTAACTGGTCGATGGCATCCATCTTGTTCTTTGCTGCTGCGCCGAGCTTAATGCCTTCCGGCTTCAGCAAATCTCTGATTTTCATACTGCATCCTCCTGTTTTGTAACTTCTATATCATGCCGGAGGCCCTGAAGGGGCAGGGAACTCCGGACGTGCACAATGGGAATTAAAGTGCTGCGAGCAGGGCTTCAACTTCCGGTCTTGTAGCAAGATCCGGTGAAAATGCACTGGCTGATCCGGTGCAGACGCCCATGCGGAAGGCCTTGTCATAATCGCCCTCGCTTTCCATATAACCTGTCAGGAAGCCGGCAACCATGGAATCGCCTGCGCCGACAGAGTTGACGACCTTGCCCTTCGGAGCAGCACTCTTGATGATGTCACCCTTCTCGGAGATGAAGACAGCGCCTTCGCCTGCCATGGAGATCAGAACATTTCTTGCGCCTGCCTCCTGCAGCTTCTTTGCATACGGGATGACCTCATCCTGCTTTTTCAGCTCTACACCGTAGATGGCACCGAGCTCATGATTGTTCGGCTTGATCAGGAACGGATGATACTTCAGGACGTTGACAAGCAGATCACGTTCTGCGTCTACGACGATGTCGATGCCGCGGCCTTCAAGACGGCTCATGATGCGCTCGTACATATCGCCCGGAAGAGTATTCGGAACGGAACCGGAGATAACAAGCAGATCGCCTGCCTGCAGAGTATCCAGCTTGCTGTAGAGCTCCTGAATATTCTCCTCTGTAATCTTCGGACCCTGGCCGTTGATTTCAGTCTCCTCATCGGACTTCATCTTCAGATTGATGCGTGTCATGCCTTCGCTGACAGCAATGAATTCAGCGCCGATGCCGCTTTCCTTCAGTCTGCGCTCAATTTCACGGCCTGTGAATCCGGCTGTGAAGCCGAGAGCTGTGCTGTCATGTCCCAGGTTCTTCAGAACAATGGAGACGTTGATGCCCTTGCCGCCCGGAAGAATATTCTCATAATAAGTGCGGTTGATCTGTCCGGCTTTAAAGCCTTCAACTCGTACGATGTAATCCAGAGACGGATTAAAAGTAACTGTGTAAATCATCGCTTGGCTACCTCCTTGATATTTTTGTATTTTTTATATTTTGCATCCCGGATTTCATCAGTCAGGATCACAGCCTCGTCAAAGGCTGCAAAGGAGATGGGAGAGATCAGGGAGAATTTACTGGAATCGCAGAGAATGTATTTCTTTTTGGTCTGCGCCATGGAAACTCGCTTGATGGCGGCCTCGGCAGATTCCGGAGTGGTGAAGCCTGTCTCAGGCGAAACACCGTTTGCACCCCAGAAGCCGATTGTGAAGTGATAACGCAGCAGCAGCTCAATGGCTTCTGCACCGACCAGTGCTTCTGTTGTCGGCTTCAGTTCGCCTCCGGGGACGATGACCCGGCAGCCCTTCTGCAGCAGTTTGTGCGCATGGGCAATGGAATTCGTGACATAGCGGGCGCCCGTTTCTTCAATCGCATCAACCAGACAGTCCGTGGAAGTGCCGGCATCAATAAAGACGAAGTCATCCTTCCGGATCAGAGATGCGGCATAGGCGCCGATCTGCATCTTCTGTTCGCGGTGCAGCAGCTTTTTTTCGGAAAGCGTCTGGTCGCTGAGAACATACTGGGCATCGAGGGCCGTGGCGCCTCCGTGCACCTTGTTCAGTCGTTTCATCCGGTCGAGCTGTGTGAGATCACGCCGGATTGTGGATTCTGAGATGCCGAGCAGCTCCGAAAGCTCCGGAACCGTAATGGTTCTGCGCTTTTCGACAAGAGCAAGGATCTCAGTTCTTCGTTCTTCCGCCAGCATAAGAGCTACCTCGTTTCGAAGAGTGATAAGGCCGGTTTCGCGGGAGGCTTATGCACTCCTGTTTTATCTGATTTCAGAATAACATGCCGCATGGTCAAAATCAATCACAAATACGCAAAAACGAGCATAAAAATGCATAATCACGATGACCGGCTTCGAAACTACGAAGAACCGGTCATCGTGATTATGCTTTTTCTTCTTCCTTCTCCTCAGCGGGACATACAAAAGTGACCAGCTTTGAGAGATCCTTGCGCTCTGTGTGCAGATGCGCCGGCTTGGCTGTGTCAGCCGGATAGCCGACCGGGAAGATGGCAACAAGATCGTAGTCGGACATCTCCGGGAAGAGAGTCTCAAGCTTCCAGTTATTGAAATTGCCTACCCATGTAGTGCCGAGTCCGAGCTCCGTGACAGCAAGCATCATATGTGTTGCGACGATGGAGGCATCGACATCCTGGAAGTTGCGCTGGTCGCAGCTGCGGATCCATCCTTCATCCTTTCTGCCGCCGACAACGAAGAAAAGCTTTGCACCGAAGGTATTCTTGGTGATGGAGGAAAGCTTTCCGACAGAAGCCTCGTCATTGATTACCCAGATGTGGAACGGCTGGTAATTATGTGCGGTCGGAGCCAGAAGAGCGGCCTTCAGAATCCGGTCGATCTTATCCTGTTCAACAGGCTTGTCAGAAAATTTTCTGCAGGAATATCTGTTGGCTGCAAGCTCAAAAAAATCCATGGGAATGTCCTCCTCAGCTGTTATGAAAGCATAAGAAATGTTCATATTTGTAAGTGAATTCATGGCGTGAAATTTGAGAGCCGAACTGCCTGCGGAGAGGCTGTCGATCTTTATTCACACATCTATTATTTTTAGCATGAAATGAGAGGATTTGCAATCAGGAAATCGATAAATCAGGATCGATATAAGTAAAGGAAAAGAGGCTTCGAAAGTATCATTTTCAGACAAATATAATTGCCAAATATTCAAGAAAGCAATGAGATATATAAGGATTATTCATTTTCCTTATGAAGAGAAAAGGGGTACACTGAAATCAAGTTAAAACAAGGCGCCGAACAGAAAAAAGGCGCAGATCGGACATATGAAACTTACGGAGGAGAGACCATGAACAGCTATATTGAAAGTGTTATCAAGCGCGTACAGGAAAAGTATCCGGAGCAGCCGGAATTCTGCCAGACCGTTGAGGAAGTACTTTCTTCACTGAGCCCTGTCGTAGATCAGCATCCGGAATACGAGAAGGCAGATCTTCTGAACAGAATGGTCGAGCCGGAGCGCATGTTTACATTCCGCGTTGTCTGGGAAGACGACAATCATCAGGTCCATACAAACGTCGGCTATCGCTGCCAGTTCAACGGCGCCATCGGACCGTACAAGGGCGGCATCCGTTTCCAGCCGAACGTCACACCTTCTGTTATGAAGTTCCTCGGCTTTGAACAGACCTTCAAGAACTCCCTGACAGGCCTTCCGATCGGCGGCGCAAAGGGCGGCTCCGATTTCGATCCGACAGGAAAGTCCGACGGCGAGATCATGCGTTTCTGCCAGAGCTTCATTCAGGCACTGTATCGCTACATCGGTCCGGACATCGACGTTCCGGCAGGTGACATGGGCGTAGGCGGAAGAGAAATCGGCTATATGTTCGGCGAGTACAGAAGACTGAAGGGCAGCTTCGAGAACGGAACCTTCACAGGCAAGGGCTTCAGCTACGGCGGCAGCCTGATCCGTCCGGAAGCAACCGGCTACGGTGCTGTTTATTATCTGGAAAATGTTCTGCGCGATGACGGAACAGATATCAAGGGCAAGACCATCGCCTGCGCAGGCTTCGGCAATGTTACCTGGGGCATCTGCAAGAAGGCTACAGAGCTCGGTGCCAAGGTTGTCACACTGTCCGGTCCGGACGGCTATGTCTATGATCCGGACGGCGTCAACACACCGGAGAAGATTGCTTACCTCGTCACAATGAGAAATTCCGGCCGCAACAAGGTCAAGGATTATGCTGACAAGTTCGGCTGCGAATTCCATGCAGGCGAGAAGCCGTGGGGCGTAAAGGTAGATATCTGCATGCCGTCCGCTATGCAGAACGACGTTCATATGAAGGAAGCAGAGCAGATCGCTGCCAACCATGTCAGATATTACATCGAAGTTGCCAATATGCCGACAACCAACGATGCACTTCGTTTCCTGATGGATCAGAAGGATATGATCGTTGCTCCGTCCAAGGCTGTTAATGCCGGCGGCGTTGCCACATCCGCTCTTGAGATGTCTCAGAACTCCGAGCGTCTTGTCTGGACAGAGGAAGAAGTTGACAAGCAGCTTCATAAGATCATGAACACCATCTATCAGAGTTCTGTAGATGCGGCAAAGCGCAATGGTCTCGGCTACAACCTGGTTGCAGGTGCCAATATCGCAGGCTTTGAGAGAGTCGCAGATGCAATGCTGCAGCAGGGCATTTTCTGAAAAGTTTTAAAGAATTCGATACGGAATCAGCAGAGGGAGTGCATAAGTCACGCCCTCTGCGTTCTTTTTATATCACGGGGAATTCAGCCGGATTCCCTGACCGGAGGAAGCGTCATGACAAAACTGTTTGAAAGCAGACCGGGAATTACCGAACGGCAGCTCAGCTGTCTGTATCCGCTGCAGGAAGACGGCGTCTCTCTGCAGGAGGCTCTGCGTCTGTGTCTTCCGGAGATGAAGAAGATCACGGGAGGACGGGAGCCGGAGGACTGGCTTTTATACTGCCGTGGGATTCTGCTGGCGCGATATTTTCCGGAGAGCTTTCAGACAGAGGGAGACAGTGAACTTGAGGAGGCAGCTTATCTCTATCTGCGGGTTCTGAATCTTCTGTTTGAACGGGAAATGAAGGAGTGTGCCTTTGATCCTCTGCGCAGCTTCCTTCTGCCTGCTGAAGAGGAGCTGAAGACCTGCGGCGTCAGAGAGGAGTACGACCGCTTTCGGGATGCATTTTATGAAGGCTTTATCTATGCTTTTATGCGGATCAGCCGGGAGTGCACGCCATTTGATACCCTCGGTCATATTGCAGGGGTGCATCACGTCGCGATGTATATGGCAAGGCAGCTGGCGGAGCTGGGAGAGAAAGTCGATCTCGGCCTGATGTCCGGTGCGGCTGTTCTTCACGATATCGGCAAATTCGGCTGCCGTCCCTTTGAGGCGCGGAGAGTACCGTATCTCCACTATTACTACACCTACAGCTTCACGGACCGCTATGAGATGCCGGCCATCGGAAGCATCGCATCGAATCATTCGGTCTGGGATCTGGAGCTCGACAGACTCTCGGTGGAGAGCCTTCTGCTGATCTATGCAGATTTCCGTGTCAAAAGTGTTTATACAGAAGACCGGAAGGAGCAGGTGTGTTTCTTCACGCTGCAGGAATCCTATGATGTGATTCTCAGCAAGCTCGACAATGTGGATGAGCAGAAGAGAAGAAGATATGCACAGGCCTATGCAAGACTGCGCGATTTTGAAGATTATCTGACGGCCCTTGGCTGCTCGACAGATCTGGTGTCTCCCTGCGGAACGTCTTCTGTACCGGAACCTTCCTCTCTGATGACGGCAGAGGAACTGGTGCGGCTCTTTAAATTCAAGGCGGTCGGTTCCAATATCCGCGTCATGTATCATATTTCGCAGGAGTCGCAGTTTATCAGTCTTCTGGAGATGGTGCGCAGCGAGAAGGATTCGCGTCATGTGCGCGCCTTCATGACAGTGATTGAAGAATATGCGACCTATGTTAGTCAGAACCAGAAGGCTGTGATTCTGCGCTTTTTCTACGACATGCTTTCACATCCGGACGGGGATGTGCGCAGGCATGCCGCCAAGGTTTCCGCGAAAATGATTGCGGAGAGTGAGATTGAATTCACCAAATGGCTTCCGGAAGGATTCGAGGCACCGCGCGTCGGCATGAGTCTGGAGGAGATCTGGAGGGATTATCTGGAACGCATGCTGAAGCCGGAAAACGGCATCTCCGTGCGGCAGCGGCGCCTGATCGGCTATGCCATGAAGACAGTGGTATCCAGTCTCCTTTCCGAACTGGAGAAGAGAGAGGAGAAGAGGGCACAGGCTGTCCGCGTGCTTGTTTCTTTCTGCAGAGCGAAGGAGGTAGACCGCCTCGCTAGTATCTTCCTGCTGAACAGCATCTCGGTGGTGCCGTCTGCGCTTTTTTCGGAAGGGGAGCGTCAGCAGCTGCTTGCATTTGCCGCAGAACTGCTTCCGACAGAGGATTCGGAGACGCGCGTGACAGTACTTCGATTTGTGAACGGCTGGCTCGCAGAGGGAGTGAAGCCGGACAGGGAAATTCCTGGTGCTTTGCTGCAGAAAGCGGAAACAAAGCCGGGAAGCTGCGCCGAGCGCTATCTGATGAGCAGGATTGCGGCGCACACAGGACTTTCAGAGCGGTATCCGGAAGAACACTTTGACAATGCTCTGCTCTATATTGAAAACCAGAGTACGACGAAATCCTGGATCGAAAAGCAGGTGAACCTCGATATTCTGAAGGAGCAGATGGAAGAAAATACAGACCGGATGCAGCTTTATCAGTATGCCAATCATATCTTAAGTATTCTGCATCTGAATCTGCGCTATATGAGCCGCATCCGCGCGGGCAGTGACCTCTCGGAGGTGATGCCGCGTCTGACACCGGCGCAGCGTTATGAAATTGTGCTGGAACTGATGCGGACACTGGAATCGGGAGAGGATTTCATCTCGAATTACCTTCCTGAATATGTCGGCCGCTTTTATTTTCTGGTGACGGCAGAGGAGCGGCAGAATCTGCTGGTGCTGTTCCGCAAGATGGTGGACAGCCGAAGTACGAAGAACATTGCGGTTGCTCTCGAAACACTGGGTGTGATCCTGCGCCGGATGCTGAAAGGATCTGCGGACGATCCGGCTTCCTGTGAGGAGGAACTGGTGACGGTCGAGGGACTTTTCTGTCTCGGCATCAGTCACTATCACCCGGAAATTTCCGCGGAGGCATCTTATATTCTGTGCCGCAGTGTCTTTTATGATCCGGAACTTCCGGGCAGGCAGAAGGCGCGCGTGTTTTCCGATCTGGCAAGGAAGGTGACTTCGATTCACAGCCGTCCGGAGACGGATTTTCTGCGGTATTACAGCGCAGCGGCCTATAAATATATCAACGTTTTTCTGACAGATTATTTTGTAGATTACGGGGAGATACCGGCTGCGCCTGTGAAAAAGGCGGCTTTCTTTCCGGGAACCTTTGACCCGTTTTCCCTGGGACATAAGGCAATTGTGAAGGAGATTCTTTCACTCGGTTATACGGTCTATCTGGCGCTGGACGACTTTTTCTGGTCGAAGAAGACACAGCCTTACCGAATCCGGCAGAAGATTCTGGAGATGTCGACGGCGGACCAGCTGCAGGTCTATGTATTTCCGGACAATATCCCGGTCAACATTGCCAATCCGGACGATCTGCGTGTGCTGACGGAGGCCTTTCACGGCGAAAAGCCGGCTATTGTGGTCGGAAGCGACGTCGTGCGTCATGCCTCCGCTTATCGCAAAGCCCGTACGCGCTGGTCCATCCATGAGTTCCGTCATATTATCTTCAGCAGAGATTCGGAAGGGGAGGAACTATCGCGGGAGGAGCTTTCCGTTATACAGGCGGAGACGGTGCAGCTGCAGCTTCCGTCGTATTATGAGAATGTCAGTGCCAACCGGATCCGTGCGCATATCACGGAAGGAAAGGATATCTCCAATCTTCTTGCGGCAAATGTTGAGAATTTTATTTACGAGCTTGGCTATTACACCATGGAGCCGATCTTCAAGAAGACGGCGGAGTGCAGAGCTGTGGATACGATTCTGCGCAGAAACGGGCAAATTGTGATTGAAGCGGATGAGTTCTGGTGCACTGCAGACGGAAGCTGTCTGGAGCTGCAGCTGACAGAAGGGGCGGAGTGCGGGTCAGCGGCAGCGGGCATCGTACATTTTCATATGACGGATTCAGGTGCTCTCTATGAGGAGTGCGGGGATCTCGAGTGTGCAGCGTCTCTTCGAGGAAAGATCTGCGGGAGAATTGCGGTGATTACGGACCTGCAGGGTGCGGGCAGTGAGACAGGAGATGACCGGCTGACGGCGCTGACGGAGACGCTGGCTATCTGTCAGGAGAAGGGGATTGCGCATGCCATGTGTTTCGGAGGTTCTGCTTTTGCGGAGCTCTTGAGTGCAGTCGGCTTTATCTGCATCGAACGGGAACATGATATCTGGTACTGCGATCTGCACAGTCCGATCGTGCTGTTTTTTGACACGGCAGCTTCCATCAAGGAACTTTTTTCGGACGGGAAGCAGCTTCGAAAGACTCTCTGGCAGAGCCATCTGAAGCTGGTGCGGGCGATGACACAGATGTATCCGGGAAGTCTGCTGCTGGCATTTGAGTCGGATATCATGAATTACAGGCTGACGCAGCTGATCATGAAGGACAACCCGATCGAGCAGCTGCCGCAGAACACAAAGCCTCTCGGAAAGAATATGTGTGTTCCCTTTGGAAAGATTCTGAAAGGCGTGATTCTGCCGAACTGCGTGACAAAAGCGCTTGATAATGAAAAGATTTATAACCGGGATCTGCGCAGTTTCCGGATCCGTGAGCTTCCGGGCTATCTGCCGCTCGCAGAGCAGATCCGCACGATCCGGTCCTTTGACAGGCCGGTGATTCTGGCCGACGACCTGTATCACAAGAGCTACAGGATCAGGGAAATCGACCGTCTGGTGAAGAGTGAACAGGTAATGGTCGATCATCTTGCGGTGGGCGTCCTGTCCGGTCACGGAAAGGATCTCGCGGAGACCGTGGGAAGAGATGTGCGGTCGGTTTATTTTGTGCCGAATATGCGCAGCTGGTTTATTGAATCGGATCTGTATCCGTTTATCGGCGGAGACGGAGTTGATACCGAGCAGGAGGTGCCTGTTTCCTACTCGCTGCCGTCGATCAATGCGATTATGCCTTATCAGGTGCCATCCTATATCAAAGGGGCATCGAGACAGGCATTTTATCGTTTATCTGAGGTCTGTCTGGAAAATGCAGCTGAGATCTGGAGGGTGCTGGAAGCGGATTACCAGAAGATGTACGGAAGAAAGCTGACGATGGAGCGCATCGGCGAGGTGATGACCGAGCCGCGCCATCCGGACAGTGTGGGACCGGATATTTCTCATCCGCAGGCGGCGCCATCGATGCTGCTGCAGGGCGAGCTGATGAGACTGTACCGGATGCAGAGATTGACAGATGAGACGCTGACACAGGGTTGAAAGAACGGCAGCGGGAGTGTTCCGGTTAAGCCGATATAGATGAGAAATAGACAGAGGCTGCCGGGAAGATGGCAGCGAGAGGAATCGTCATGAGGGGGACAGAAAAGGAGCATATCTGCTGCGGGCAGCCTTTGCTGGTGCTCTGGCCGCGATTTGCGGAAGAAGCGGGAGAAGAGAGACTGCGTCTTGTTCTTTCGGGAGTGCTTGCGACAGGCAGAACCGGTCAGATGCTTCGCACGGCGGAGGAGCTGCAGAACTTTCTGGAACATAAGCATATACGCTGCGGGCAGCGGCTGCTGGCAGTCTGTGCTGTCGGAGAATACGGCATTAATCTGGAACTGTACCGGATGCTTGAGGTGATTCGCAGGAGAGGCTGCTGCCTGCCGGGCACATTTGCAGGTATTATTGTGGACGGCAGCAGTGAATTTTATACGAAGGCTGTCGGACGGGAGATTGCATTTACCCTGAATCAGGCCGGCAGTACACTGATCGGACGACCCTTAGTTGAGGGAACGGGGAGCCTGTCGAATTTGCTGGTGACTGCGCGGAATCAGAACAGAGGCTTGATGGAGGCCTATCGCTGGTCAGCGAAGGATCTGACGGAGAGACTGGCTGCATTCCGGATGCCGCAGCCGGAGAAGCCGGAAATTCTGTGTCTGAATGCCAGCAATGCGGAGACCTCCAATACCATTGCTTTGTGGAAGATGGTGAGAGGACATCTCGAGGACCGGATTGGTATTCGCGAGATCTCTCTGCGAAACGGGCAGATCCGCGACTGTGCAGGCTGCAGTTATGACACCTGCATGTATTTCAGCCGGAAATCGACCTGCTATTACGGCGGAACGATCGCAGAGGAAGTCTATCCGGCGATGGAGCACTGCAGCGCTTTGCTGCTTCTCTGCCCGAACTACAATGATGCACTCGGGGCGAATCTGACGGCCTTTATCAACAGGCTGACAGCCCTGTTCCGGAAACAGCCGTTTTCGGAGAAGCTGCTGTTTTCAATTATCGTTTCGGGCTACAGCGGGAGTGATCTGCTGGCAAAGCAGCTGATTGACGGGCTGTGTATGAATAAGTCCTTCATCCTGCCGTCCGGATTTGCACTTACGGAAACGGCCAATGAGAAGGGCAGTGTGCTGAGAATCGAGGGTATTGAGAAAGAGGCGGAGGAGTACGCGGCGCATATTCTGGAACTTCTGTGTCCGGAACTGCCGGGTGGAGAATGAAATAATATTCGGCGTGATAAAAACGAAGAAAAAACTGTGAGATCTGTGGAAAGTCAAAGAGAATTGTGTTAATAATCCGGCAAATAGTATATAATGGGCTGTAAATACCGCCGGTTTTTCGGCGCAGTGCAGGAGCAGTCCATGAATTATTACGATATACAGACCTTTCTGGTGATAGCGCAGACAAGGAGCATAACAAAAACAGCCGATAGTCTGTATCTGTCGCAGCCGACGATCAGTCATCGTCTGAAAGCCCTTGAAAACGAGCTGGATATGAAGCTTGTCAGCCGCAATAAAGGTCACAAGACCGTAGAACTGACAGCGAAAGGCGCAGAGTTTCTCCCTCTGGCGGAGCGCTGGCTTGAACTCTGGAAGGAAACGGAGTCGCTGACCGCATCGCAGGACAAGATGTATCTCTCGATCGGTTGTATTGATACGCTGAATGCTTCTGTACTGAGTCCGTTTTACAGAAAGCTGCTGCGGGAAGTGCCAAATCTGTATTTTAATGTATCGACACATCAGTCTTACGAAATCTATGAACTGCTGGAAAAGCATGAAATCGATGCAGGCTTTGTATTCCATAATCTATACTTCCGGAATATTGTTTCAACACCGATTATGAATGAAAAGCTGGTGCTGGTACAGTCCGGAAGCGGACAGATTCAGGAACGCAGCATTCATACAAATGAGCTTGACCCGGAACGGGAACTTTATTTTACCTGGGACGGCAATTACCAGATCTGGCACGATCAGTGGATCAGCAGAACAAAGACTCCGCGAATTCAGGTGGACAGTTTTGAACTGATCAACAGCATGCTGGAGGAGGAGAATTACTGGCTGATTGCGCCGGAAACGGTTACGGAAGCACTTGCCAGAAGAAGGAACGTTTTTGTCAGCGAGCTTGCGAATGAGACGAAGCCGCCTGCAAGAACCACTTATCTGGTTCACAATCGCTTTATGTCACCGACACTGGAGAGTACGCTGCAGTTCTTTTCACAGGAACTGAAGAAATATCTGCAGGAGCATGCATTTGCAGGTACAGGAAGTGAAGCGGAGTGATATCACTGTAAAACTTTAAAGGATTGCATCAGTGTGCATCTATAAGACAAAAAGGACATCTCACCGGTTTCCCGAATGAGATGTCCTTTTTGTGTTTGGAGTTGGTTTTTTATATGTGTGAGGCTGATAATCAGTCTACCATTTCTGTGCCGATGCTCTTCAGTGTGGCATCAACGAACGGACGCGGGAAGGAGCAGGATTCTTCAATGCCCTTCAGCTGGCCCTGTTCTTTTAACATAACAGCTCTGCCCTGCTCTGCAAGTCCTTCTGCATCTTCCTGCGGAATAACGAGAACGCTGTCGCCGTCACCGAGAAGGATGTCGCCCGGCTTGATTACCTGGCCGCCGCATGCAACCGGATAGCCGATTTCGCCCGGGCCGTTTTTGTACGGGCCGTTCGGAACAACGCCGCGTGCGTATACCGGGAAATCTGTGAACTGAGAGAGCTCATCGATATCACGGATGCAGCCGTCGATGATGAAGCCGACGATGCCGCGCTTCTTTGCATAGTTGGACATGATTTCACCGCAGAGTGCACGGCTCATGGAACCGCCTGCAGCGATAACAAGGATATCACCCGGCTGTGCCAGATCAAGAGCCTTGTGGAACATCAGATTGTCGCCTGCCGGGCAGCGGACTGTAAATGCTGTGCCGAGAAGCGGAGAGTGGTTTACCGGGCTGATGCCGGCATCAAGTGAGCTCATGCGGTTCATGCAGTCATCCAGGTTGGCAACCGGAATGCCGCGGAAAGATTCAACGAGTTCTTTGGACGGACGTTCGAAATTGGTTCTGATTCTGTTTCCTACTGACATAATAGATACCTCTTCTTTTATGTGCTCCCGACAGGTGGATTCCTGTCGGGAAAAGTTTTTTATTTAAGAACAGATGCGCTGCATCGGGTTGTGCGTTCGTTAACTTTCAGGCTTTCAGCTTTGCAAGAGCCTTTCCCATGCGATCCATGCCTTCGACGATTCTGTCGTAGTTGCATGCGTAGGAGAGACGGATGTAGCCTTCGCCTTCTTCACCGAAAGCGGAGCCCGGAACTGTTGCCAGGTGAGCTTCTTCGAGCAGATAGTCGGAGATTTCTGCAGATGTCTTTCCGAAGGACTTGACATTTACCATGACGTAGAAAGCGCCTTCCGGCATCTTGCAGCTGATTCCGTCAATCTTATTGATTGCTTCGACCATGTACTGACGTCTGCGGTCATATTCCTTAACCATGATCTGAACATCCGGTTCAGCATCTCTCAGAGCAACGACACCGGCATCCTGAACGAAGGAAGAAGCGCAGGTGTTGATGTAGTGATGGACGCGAACCATAGCCTGGATGAATTCTGTCGGAGCTGCTGCGTAGCCAAGTCTCCAGCCTGTCATGGAGTAGCACTTGGAGAAACCGTTTAAGGTGACGGTTCTTTCCTTCATGCCCGGAAGAGAAGCGATGGAGATGTGCTTAGCGCCTCCGTAGATCAGCTTCTCATAGATTTCATCGGAGAGAACGATCAGGTTGTGCTTCTTCGCGAATTCAGCAACCTTCTCCAGTGTCTCAAGGTGCTGGACAATACCTGTCGGGTTGCCCGGAGAGTTCAGAACAAGCATCTTTGTCTTCGGTGTGACGAGGCGCTCAAGCTCATCAACATCGATCTGGAAGTCATTTTCTTCTCTCAGAACGTAGCTGATCGGATTGATTTCGAAGAAATGCGGAACATGGATGTAGTTGAGCCATACTGGATTCGGAACAAGGATCTCATCGCCCGGATTGGTAAATGCTGCGATTGCTGCATAAGTTCCTTCGCCGACACCAACGGTAACCAGGACTTCTTCCGGCTTGTAGTCGATGTTGTTGTCTCTCTTGAGCTTTTCAGCGATTGCCTTGCGCAGCTCCGGAGTGCCGAAGTTGGAAGTGTAGAAGACATGTCCCTGCTGCAGGCTGTCATAAGCAGCGTCCTTGATGATCTGCGGTGTATCGAAGTCCGGACGTCCGATTTCCATATGAATGATATCAGCGCCGTCACGCTGCATCTGGTTAGCACGCTCCATCATCTTTCTGATGCCGGAAAACGGCAGAGCTTCCATTCTTTCTGATGTATTAAACATGAGCTTCCTCCTTGTTGAAATAGCGGTTCGTCTCAAAAATAAACGGTTGATTGTAAATGCTGTGTCTGATTTGATGTTTGAAACACAGATTTTATTGACCTCATTATAGGTTTCGGTCAATGAGAAGTAAAATAGATATACTGCATTAAGAATATTAACAAAACGAATAATGCGTGGAGAACCAACATTATTGCGCTTTGTTTATATATATCATGCATGAAACGAAGTGAAAAATAAAGAAGAATTTTGGAAAACACAGATTTTTATGTTGAATAGCAAGATCAAACATGGTAATATTAATCAAAATCAAGGTCTTAATCAGACTGCGACATGAGGACGTACATATTAAAACGTGAGTTACGTATAATTAAGGAGGATACAAAGATGAAAGCCTTAGCCAGATACGGTAAGGAATTCGGCGGCTACAGAATGATTGAGGTTCCGGAACCGAAGTGCGGACCGAATGATGTCATCATTAAGATCAGAGCAGCTGCAATCTGCGGTGCTGATATGAAGCACTGGCAGGTAGACAACGGTTCCGATGAGTTCAACTCGATTCGCGGCCATGAATTTGCCGGTGATATCGTAGAGGTTGGCGAGAACGTCAAGGACTGGAAGGTTGGCCAGAGAGTTGTTTCCGATAACTCCGCACATGTCTGCGGTGTCTGCCCGGCCTGCGAGAGAGGTGACTTCCTCTGCTGTGAGAATAAGGTAAATCTTGGCCTCGACAACAATACATGGGGCGGCGGCTTCTCAAAGTACTGCAAGGTACCGGGAGAGATTCTTGCTATTCACAAGCATGCGATCTGGGAGATTCCGGAGAACGTTAAATATGAAGAAGCAGCAGTGCTCGATCCGATCTGCAATGCCTACAAGGCAGTTGCACAGCAGTCCTCCCTCCTTCCGGGACAGGATGTTGTTGTATTCGGAACCGGCCCGCTTGGCCTGTTTGCTGTTCAGATCGCACGAATCATGGGTGCAGTCAATATCGTCATGGTCGGTCTGCAGGATGATACAAAGGTTCGTTTCGATGTCGCAAAGAAGCTCGGCGCAACACACTGCGTAAACGGCTCTGTAGAAGATGTTGTTGCAAGATGTACAGAAATCTGCGGAAGAGATAACCTGGGTCTCGTTATTGAGTGCTCCGGTGCCAATATCGCACTGAAGCAGGCAATCGAGATGCTTCGCCCGAACGGCGAGGTGGTTCGTGTCGGCATGGGCTTCAAGCCGCTGAACTTCTCTATTAATGATATTACTTCCTGGAACAAGAGCATCATCGGCCATATGGCATATGATTCTACTTCCTGGAGAAACGCAATTCGCCTGCTGGCTTCCGGTGCGATCGACGTTCAGCCGATGATCACACACAGACTTGGTCTGTCAGAGTGGGAGAAGGGCTTCGACGCAATGGCAAAGAAAGACGCTATCAAGGTCATCTTTACATATGATTATGAAGACTGACGGGGTAAACGCGATGAAGAATACAGAAGCAATTCTTATTACACCCGGCAAGATGGAGATCAAGGATGCTCCGATGCCTGTTCCGGGCGAGCATGATGTGCTGATCAAAGTAGAATATGTCGGTATCTGCGGCTCTGATGTTCACGGTTTCCAGTTCGGACCGTTCATTCCGCCCAAGGATCCGAATCAGAAGATCGGTCTGGGCCATGAGTGCGCAGGAACAGTAGTTGCTGTCGGTTCTGCTGTCACAAAGTTTGTCCCGGGCGACCGCGTCAATATTGAGCCGGGCGTTCCGTGTGGAAAGTGCAGCTACTGTCTGTCCGGCAATTACAACATCTGCCCGGATGTAGACTTCATGGCAACACAGCCGAATTACAGAGGTGCTCTGACCAATTACCTCGTTCATCCGGAAAACTTCGTCTATAAGCTTCCGGAAAATATGAGCACAATGGAAGGTGCACTTGTTGAGCCGGCAGCAGTCGGCATGCATGCAGCTCTGATCGGCGGAGCAAGACTCGGCAAGAAGATTGTGATTATGGGCTGCGGCTGCATCGGTCTGATGGTGCTGCAGGGCTGCAAGAGTCTCGGAGCAAAGGAAATTGTGTGTGTTGATACACTTCCGAAGCGTCTGGAGATGGCAAAGCAGCTTGGCGCGACAACTGTGATCAACGGTCTGGAAGAAGATGCTGTTGCAAAGTGCGCAGAGATCTTCGGAGGCATGGGTGCAGATATTGTCTTTGAGGCTGCAGGTGCCAAGATTACAGCAATGCAGGCAATTCAGATTGTTGCCCGCGGCGGCAAGATCATGATGGTCGGCACACAGTCCGGCGATGTTCCGGTGAACTTCCTGAAGATCAACAGAGAAGTGACAATCCAGACATCCTTCCGTTATGCCAATAACTATCCGATGACAATTGAAGCGATCTCTTCCGGTCTCTTTGATGTCAAGTCCATGGTCACGAATACATACGCTTATGAAGATGTACAGCAGGCTTTCGAGGATTCTGTCAATAAGAAGGCTGAGATCATCAAGGGCGTTATTAAGATTGACTGAGTGTCTGTAAAACAGAAATCTATAAGGCAGGTCCGGTGAAGACGGACGGCGTACATTTTTAAAGGAGAATATCATGTTAGCAAATATCAAGTACTGGGAGACAAAGGCAACTGAAGGCCGTTATGCTATTCCGCATTTCAACGTATGGAACGCAGAGATGCTGATGGGTGTTATTGATGCAGCTGAAGAGCTGAAGGCTCCGATTATCATCTCCTTCGGTACAGGCTTTGTCGGCAACACTGTATTTGAGGATTACTGCTGGATGATGGTTTCCATGGCAAAGGAAGCAAAGGTTCCGGTCATCACACACTGGGATCACGGCCGCAGCATGGAGATCATCCAGAATGCATATACACATGGCATGAACTCTGTCATGAGAGATGCATCCGCTCTTCCGTTCGAAGAGAACATCAAGGAAATCAAGGCAGCTGTCGATTATTTCCATCCGCTCGGTGTTCCGGTTGAGGCAGAGCTCGGTCATGTCGGCAATGAGACAATCTATGAAGAAGCACTTGCTTCCTATGCATACACAGATCCGTCCCAGGCAGCTGAATTCGTTGAGCGCACAGGCTGCGATTCTCTTGCTGTTGCAATCGGCAATGTTCACGGCCACTACAGCGCTGAGCCGAAGCTGAACTTTGACGTTGTTGAGAAGTGCCGTGACGCAGTCAGCGTACCGCTTGTTCTGCACGGCGCATCCGGCATCGGCGATGAGGATATCAAGACAGCTATTTCTCTCGGTATTGCCAAGATCAATATCCATACAGAACTTTGCGATGCAGCTATGGGAGCGATCAAGCAGCATACAGACAGTTCCTTCCTGGAACTGGAACGCGCTGTTCGTGCCGCTGTAAAGCAGAGAGCAATGGACAAGATTATTCTCTTCGGTGCAGACGGAAAGGCCTGAGCATCGGAAATACGAAAAAAAGAGGAAGTGAAAACAGATGAGCGTGTCCGGGCGTCTGACGAAAATCAGAAATCAGCTGCTGCAGGAAGGCCGCGTCTCTGTTAGTGCATTGAGTAAAGCTTACGAGGTCTCTCCTGAAACAATCAGGAGGGACCTCGCTGTTCTGTGCAGAGAGGGACCGGCGGAGCGTATCTACGGCGGCGCGAGACTGAAAAACGGAGAAATATTGAAAAGCGGAGAGAAGAACAATAGTTTCGCACTCCGAAGGAATCTCCATCGCGAAGAAAAACAGAAGATTGCATTTCTGGCTGCGACGCTTGTCAGCAGCGGTGCCTCCATTAGCTGTGACGGAAGCACAACAGCACTGGAACTGATTCGAAGCCTGGAAAACAGGGAGGATATCACTGTGCTGACCAATGCTGCTTCGGCACTCCCGGAGCTGGTACATGGGCGTTTTCGCACAATCCAGACGGGCGGGATGCTGAAGAACGGGAGCGGGTATCTGACCGGAGAGGATGCGCTGGAGAATGTACAGAATTATTACTGCGACTTTTTCTTTGCGAGCTGCCGCTGCATTGATCGGGATGGCTGCATCTATGATGATCTGGAATCGGAGACTAGCGTGAAGGCCGGGCTCCGGGAAAGATCTTCTGTAAAGGTGCTGCTGGCAGATCATACAAAACTGATGATGACGGGAGAACGCAGGTGGGGGAGACTGGAAGATTTTGATGTTCTGGTCACAGACCGGGACCCCGGTGAAGTGTATGTGAGGATGTGTGAAGAGAGCAAAGTTCGTCTGCTCTACTGACCAAAATGTATTATTGGGAATGAATGGAGCCGTATCTTGCTCTTGTTAAAAAACAAGGGGAGATATGGTTCTTTTTTTCTGTAATTTTTGAGATTCGCAAAAAACAACATTTATTTTACAAAAAGTAAGCCTATAGGGTTGCATGAGTCATGTGGGATGTTGCTTTTTTGCTTTAAAATATTTGAAACAAAGAAAAATGCAACTTTCAAACAGCTGTCAATAGCAAAAATAACACAAAAACAGTGCAAAGAAATTAGTAAAATGCATGATTTAAAGAATAACTCTTTGCAAATAAACATTATTATGTTGAAAAACACAGATTTACATGTTAGTATAACAACATCAACAAGGTTCGTGATTATTGGAACAGGAGGTATCAACGAAATGCAAATGTTCTTACAGGCTTTATTTGAGGGACTGATCAATGGATCAACAATCGCCCTTGTAGCGATGGGCGTTTCCCTCGTCTGGGGTGTTATGGGCATCCTGAGCTTCTCACAAGGCGAATTCCTGATGCTCGCTATGTTCATTACATTCTACATCAATGCTTATTTCGGACTGGATCCGCTGCTCTGTCTGCCGTTTGCAATGGTTGCGCTGTTTGTGATCGGCTTTGCAATTTATAAGTTGATCATTGCAAGAGCTCTTAAGGGACCGACGCTTTCGCAGAGACTGATTACCTTCGCGCTTTCCATGGTTCTTGTTAACACGGCACTGCTGGTATTCAGCGGTGACTTCAAGACAATCCCGACAGAAACACTGATGTTCTCCGGATCTATTCAGCTCGGTCTTCTGATTGTTCCGCTTCAGAAGCTGGTTCCGCTGATCCTCTCCCTTTCGGTAGCGCTGTTCATGTTCTGGTTCCTGAATAAGACCCGTACAGGTACAGCAATCCGTGCCGTCTCCATGAATAAGACAGCAGCCGGCCTGGTCGGAATCAATGCTGACAGAATTTATTCACTGGCATTCGGACTTTCCGCTGCAACTGCAGGTGCTGCAGGATGCGCACTGACATATTTCTACTATGTATATCCGAACGTTGGTAAAAACTTCCAGCTCTGGTCATTTATCGCAGTAGTCCTCGGCGGTTTCGGAAGTATCCCGGGAGCTTTCGTCGGCGGTCTGATCATGGGTATTGCCGATACAATGACAGGTGTTTATGTCAATGCGGCTCTGAAGTACGTCGGCGTTATCGTCGTCTTCCTGCTGATTGTCCAGTTTAAGCCCAAGGGCCTGTTCGGAGGTAAATAAGCGATATGACGTTCGTAAATAATAACAAAAAATGGTTTTCGGGCCTGGCACTTGCCATCGTCCTGATCGTTGTTTCTACTTTCTTTATCAAGAGCCAGTTCGTTTTCAACCTGATGGCACTGATCCTGATCTGGTCTGTCAACGGTATGGGCTGGAACGTCATCGGCGGTTACTGCGGACAGGTTTCCAACGGTCACGCACTGTACTACGGCATCGGTGCTTACACAGTTGGTATTCTTGCTCAGAAATTCGGTTTTCTTCCGTGGGTATCCATTCCGATCGGCATGATCCTTTCGGCAGCAATTGCATTTATCATCGGTAAGCCGCTTCTGAGACTGCAGGGTCACGTATTCGCAATCTCCACAATGGCTCTTGCCGAGTCAGTCAGAATCATCTTCAACAACTGGAACTGGGTAGGCGGTGCAACCGGTGTCTTCATTAACAATAAGAAGGCTCCCGAATGGCTCGCACTTCAGTTCAAGGATATGCGCAATTACGTATATGTTTATCTGGCATTTGCAGTACTTGTTCTGATTCTGATCAAGTACCTCGACAGATCCAAGTTCTTCTATTACCTTCGCACAATCAAGGGCAACGAACTGGCAGCTGAGTCTATCGGTATCGATGCTCCGAAGTATAAGAACCGTGCTTATATGCTTTCTGCAGCAATCGTAAGCCTTGGCGGCAGCATGTATGCTCAGTTCATCCGTTACATTGATCCGGCAACACTGCTGACACTGAATGTTTCCATGATGATCGTTCTGGTAGCCGTCATGGGCGGTATCGGAACTGTTGAAGGCCCGATCCTCGGTGCTATCATCATGCAGACGATCTCTGAATATTCCAGAAAGTACCTCGGCACCTTCGGCGGTCTTGACCTGGTTCTCTACGGTGTCCTTGTCATCCTGATCGTTCTTTTCATCCCGGGCGGTATTCTTTCAATCTTCAAAAAGAAAAAGCCTGCGGAAGCTGCAGCAGATACAGGGGAAAGAAAGTAATCGCATACGGCGAAAAGAGAGGCTGAGATGGGAAAAAAACTATTAGATGTAAGCAAGGCAACGAAGCGCTTCGGCGGACTTCTTGCTAATGAAAATGTTTCTTTCGACGTTGAAGAAGGCGAAATTGTCGGCCTGGTAGGACCGAACGGTGCCGGAAAGACAACACTTTTCAATTCGATCACAGGAGTGCATAAGCTGACATCCGGTACTGTCACATTTGACGGAAAGGATATCACAAAACTGAAGCCGCATGAGATTTCAATCTGCGGCATCGGACGTACCTTCCAGATTCCGCAGACACTGACGGATATGAAGGTGTGGGAGAACGTTCTGGTCGGCGCTCTCAGCAGAACCAATGATATGGATGCTGCAAAGAAAAAGGTCGACGAAGTTCTTGAATTCTGTAATTTCAGCAGCTTCAAGAATATGGATGCAGGTGCGCTGAACGTGCCGCAGAGAAAGCGTCTCGAGATTGCAAGAGCGCTTGCAACAGATCCGAAGCTGATTCTGCTTGATGAGACAATGTCGGGCCTTACCGCAACCGAAAGAAAGGAAGCAATCGATCTGATCTGGAAGATCAATAAGGCCGGCATCTCTATTGTCCTGATCGAGCACAACATGGACGTCGTTATGAGTGTATCAAACCGAGTCGTCGTTCTTGTATCCGGCAAGCTTCTGATGGTCGGTTCTCCGAGCGAGGTCACATCGAATCCGGAAGTCATTGACGCTTATCTGGGTGGAGGTAAGAAATGAGTTCAGATGGAAAAGTGATTCTGGAAGTAAAAAATCTGAAGGCCGGCTACAACGGACTTCCCGCAATTCATGATGTCAGCTTCAGCGTCAAGGAAGGTCAGATCCTGGCGATCCTTGGTTCAAACGGTGCAGGAAAGTCCAGCACGCTGCGTGCTCTGACGGGCGCTATCACACCGATGGGCGGACAGATCCTTTTTAACGGTGAAGATATTACAGGCATTCCTTCTTATAAGATTGTTTCAAAGGGAATGGCCATGGTACCGGAAGGACGTATGCTCTTCCCGGGAATGAGCGTAGAAGAGAACCTGAACATGGGTGCTTATCTGATTAAGGATAAAGCTGTTGTTGAAGAGCGCCTGAAGATGGTATACGAACTCTTCCCGCGTGTACAGGAAAGAAGAGCACAGAAGGCAGGTACACTTTCCGGCGGCGAGCAGCAGATGGTTGCTATTGCGAGAGGCCTGATGAGTAACCCGAAGCTTCTGATCCTGGACGAGCCGTCTCTTGGTCTGATGCCGAAGCTGGTTGCAGAAGTATTCGAATTCGTTGAGCAGATTACAAAGCTGGGTATCACGATTTTGATCGTCGAGCAGAATGCGAACGAAACACTGAAGATGTGTGACTATGCATTCATCATGCAGAACGGTGAGATCGTTATGGAAGGTACAGGAGAAGATCTTCTTGCAGATGAAAATGTCAAGAAGGCATACCTGGGTGGCTGATGATGCAGCAAGATCCGGCAACTATTCTGATTGCGCTGGATGTTGGAGCTACCGGAATTAAGACTGTCAGTGCAGAACTTACAGAAAACGGTCTTTGTGTCCGGAACATCCACTCGGAGCCAAGTGTTCCTCGTGTGATAGACGGACATGAATATGTAGATGTTCCGCTGATGATCGACTGCCTGGAAAAGGCAGTGCGTGAAGAGGCGGGAGAGTGCAGTTCTCTGTCAGTGGGAATTGATACCTACGGCAACGGATACGGAGCTCTTGATGAACACGATCAGCTGCTGCATCTGCCCTGGTATTACAGGGACAGACGGACAGATGACATTCTGAAGACTGTAAACAGCTGTTATTCCGACAGTGAAATGTACCGGATGACGGGAAACTTCCCGATCAGAACCAGAGGACTCTTCATTCTGCTGCAGGATGTACTGGATCAGGATCCTGTGATCACAGAAGGAAGAACGCTTCTCCCTCTTCCGAATTTGATTGAATTTCTGCTGACAGGAAAAAAAGGAGCAGAAGAGACGATTGCTTCTGTTTTATACCTCACAGAAAAAAACGGAACGGAATGGAATTACGAAGCGATTCGAAGGTTCGGAATTCCGGAAAGACTCTTCCTTCCGCTGGAGGAGTCTGGAAGAGAACTCGGTTATATTAATCGCGGACTTTCAGATGATCTGATTGAAAAAAAGATCCGTCTGTTCAATGTAATCGGACATGATACAGAATCTGCATTGATAACGATTCCCGATCTGGATGAAAACAGTGCATTTCTCTGTACAGGAACGTCATTTATCGTCGGCACAAGACGAAAAACACCGCTTGTGACGGACGAAACCTATAAGAGCCGTTTCAAGAATATGCGAGGAGCCTTTGGCTGGTATTCCCTGTGTAAGGATTTTCCGGGATTCTGGCTGCAAGAGCGTATTCTTGAGGAATGGAATAAAGAAAAAGGCAGTTCAAAGCCGGCATTTTCCTATGATGAATTTAACCGGCTGGCTGCGGAGGGACCTGAACAGCATATGTTCCTGGATCCCGGAGATGATGTATTTCGCGTTTCTGAAAGTAGTATTTCCGAAACAATCCGGGAATTCTGCATCAGAACAGGACAAAATCCTCCGAAGACAAAGGCAGAAACAGCGATCAGTCTTTATGAAAGCTATTGCTGCTATGTACGAAGAAATATTGAAGAGCTGGAACGTATCAACGGCCGTCCGGTCGAGCGACTGTATGTATTAAACGGCGGTGTGCGCAATCCGATGCTGCTGCAGATGATGGCAGATGCAATTGGAAAACCGGTCGAAGCGACCAGCAGATATGCTTCCGCATTCGGAAATCTTCTGATGCAGTATTACGTGCTGCGGAATTGCAGCAGCGCAGAAGATCTGCGAATACCTGCAGAATCTCTCTACAAAACGGTTACCTATCAGTGCTGTGAAGAACGAAATAAATACTGGGAAACTCAGTATGAGCAATATCTGCAGCTGGGATTTTTATAAAGTAGGAGATGGCATTATGGATTCAAGAATTGATACTTCGGTAATGGATGAGATTATCTCGATTGGCAGCGAACTCCAGGATATGGAGCTTGTTAATACGTTCGAGGGAAACCTTTCAATCATGAAGGACAACATCCTTTACATCACACCGGGCAGAACAAGCAAGAAAGCCCTTACGTATGACAACATCTGTGTATTCGATGAAACAACAGGCGAACAGCTCAGCGGCGGCAGACCTTCATCAGAGACAAAGATGCACAGAGGCGCTTACGGTGTGAAAGAAGGAATCAACGCCGTCATTCACTGCCATGCTCCGTTCCTTACAGCTCATGCAATTGCACATGAGCCGCTGGATTATAAGAGTAATCCGGAACTGCTGTTCCACTATCATGATATTCCGGTTGCACCGTACGGTATGCCGGGAAGTGATGAGATTATCGAAAAGGCAAGAGGCTATCTGCTGCAGAGAAACCTGATTCTGATGGCAAACCACGGCGTGCTCAGCGTTGCATCCAATCTTGGTCTTGCAGCTCAGAGAATCGTTTCCGCTGAGAAGCTTGCAAAGATTTATCTGATTGCCAATCTGATCGGCAAGCCGGTTGATATTCCGGAAACAGAAATTCTTCGCCTCATGGGAAGACCGCTCGATCTGTAAGGAGATAAGAAGTTGTACATTAATTTCAATCCGAGAACAATGGGTCTCAATGCTCGTCCGTTCGAGGAAATTCTTCCGGCGGCAAAAGCAGCGGGATTTCAGGGGATTGAAGTCCCTGCACACTGCTTCAGCAGCGTGGAGGCGGCTCGCGAAGCAGGAAAGAGACTGGAAGACATAGGAATGCGCTGGGGCCTGATGATGGCACCCTGCGATATGTTCAAGGTCGATGATGCAGAATTCGACAGAGCACTTGCACAGTGGGCGAGATGGCTGGAGCGAGCCAGAGCATCGGGCTGCAGCAGAGCATACAATCACTTCTGGCCGGGTTCTGATGAAAGAACCTATGAAGAGAATTTTGAGTGGCATCATAACAGACTGACTCAGATCTGGCACATCATGAAAGAAAACGGATTCAGCTACGGGCTGGAATTCATGGGTGCAGAGACAGTGATGAAGTCCTTCCGCTATCCGTTTGCAAGAACAATCAGCGGAACAATGGCTCTGGCAGACAGTGTCAGTCATGAGATCGGATTTGTGTTTGATACGATTCACTGGTACACATCCGGAATGAGCGAGGATGATCTGAGACTCTTCCTGGAGAATATGGACCGAATCGTGAATCTGCATCTTGATGATGCATATCCCGGAAGGGAAAGAAACGAACAGATCGACAGAGAACGTGCAATGCCCAATGAATCGGGAGTCATTGATTCCACAAGAATCGTGAGACTCTTTGAAGAAAGAGGCTATGACGGTCCGGTGATGGTAGAGCCGATGGCTCCGACCACTGTTCGATGGGAAAGCATGAACGCTTTCGATGTGGCTGCAGAAGCAGCTGCAAATCTCAAACAAGTATTTTTGGAGGCATGTGCTTCCGCAAAATAAAAAACAAAAAAACTATTAATAAAGCAATGGAGGTTACAGTATGAAAAAGCAGTTAGTTTCCATGTGTCTCGCCGCTTCTATGATCGCAGGAATGGCAGTCGGTGCAACAGCAGTTTCCGCAGATGACGAAAATGTCATCAAGATCGGCTTCCTTACCCCGCTTTCCGGTGACACAGCTACTTACGGCAAGCAGTGCCGTGCAGCAGGTGAGATGATCGCTGATCTGATCAACACAGCAAACCCGGACATGAAGATGGCTCTGGCTGCTGAAGCAGGTCTTCCGAATCTGGACGGTGCTAAGATCGAGCTCGTTGTAGCTGACTCCAAGGGTGATCCGTCCACAGCAGCTTCTGAGGCAAAGCGTCTGATCACAGAAGAAGGCGTTGTTGCTATGACAGGTCAGTACACATCTGCTATTACAAAGGCTGTTGCAGTTATCACAGAGAATTATGAGATTCCGCTGCTGTCAGCAGGTTCTTCTCCGTCTCTGACAGAGCCGGATATGGGCTTTGAGTGGTATTTCCGTTTCGGACCGAACGATACAACATACGTTGAAGATTCCTTCAACTTCATCGATCAGATGGTTGCTAAGGGTGAAGAGATCAAGACAGTCGGCTTCGCTTGCGAAGACTCCGAGTTCGGTACATACATCAAGCGTGAGCTGGAGCGTATTGCAGGTGAGCACGGCTATGAAATCGTCTGCGACATTACCTATTCAGGTTCTGCAACAAACGTTTCCTCCGAAGTTATGAAGATTAAGGATGCTAATCCGGACGTTCTCCTTATGTCCTCCTATTCCTCTGATGCGATCCTTTACTTCAAGACATTCAAGGAGCAGATGTGGGCACCGAAGATGCTGATCGGCCAGCGCGGCGGCTTCATCCAGACAGACTTCCTTGACACAATGGGTCTGGATACAGAGTATGTTTACACAACAGCAGGCTGGTCTTCTGACCTTGACTCCGATGTTGTACGCGAAGTTATCGAGAAGTACAAAGACTTCACACCGGACGGCGCTACACTTTCCGAAGGCCATGTAAAGGATGCGATCAATGTCCTGATGCTCGCTCTTGCTTTCAACCAGGCAGGAACAACAGATGCAGAAGAAGTCAGAACAGCACTTCGTTCTCTCGATGTTGATACAGCAACTCTTCCGATTCCGTGGAATGGCATTGATATGGATGAGTACGGCCAGAACAAGCTTGCAAATGCATTCGTCGTTCAGATGCAGGATCAGACCTATCAGACCGTATATCCGGATGCTTACAAGAAGGTAGATCCGGTTTATCCGATGCCGGCATGGGATGCAAGATAAGTTATTGAATTATTGAAAAACTGAGATATGCATAACGCAGACCCCCTGTATCCGCGTGACACAGGGGGTCTTCATAAAAAAGACGAAAATCAGACGGGTTTTTAAAAGGGTCTCCATGAGAGAGGCAGGAAAGAGTGATCAATCATGCTTACAAATCTGAAAGAATTATTACCGCAGTATCTTGAACGAGACGGAGCTATCGGCGCTTTCAACCTTGCATTTTTTTCTGATATTCCGACAATCATTGGCGCAGCAGAAGAGATGAAGGCTCCGGTAATTATTCAGCTCAGTCCGCATGTATCAGAGTTTATCGGCTATGAACACTGGGCAGCTGTCGGCCGCAGAATGGCAGAGGAAGCAAGTGTTCCGGTTGTGCTTCATCTGGATCATGCAAGTAAGCTTGATGATATCTGGAAAGCACTGGAGGCAGGCTACACCTCCGTTATGTATGACGGCTCTCAGCTTCCGTTTGACGAGAACGTACAGAACACCAGACTTGTAGTGGAAAGAGCTGCAGGCTACGGTGCTTCTGTTGAGGCAGAAATCGGCTCAGTCTCCTATCTTGGAAGAGATACACACAAGGATCAGCTTTCTGATCCGAAGAGCGCAGCTGATTTTGCAGCTGCAACCGGCTGCGATGCACTGGCTGTATCTGTCGGAACTACTCACATGATGAGAAGCCAGACTGCTAATCTGCATTTTGATCTGCTGCAGGAGATTCAGGAAGCAACACCCATTCCGCTTGTCATGCACGGAACTTCCGGCGTTCCGAATGACCAGCTGGAGAAGATGAGAGGATATCATGTCTGCAAGGTGAATATCGGTACAGCACTTCGCATGGCGTTCACAGACGGAGTCAGGAGCGAGCTTGCCGCACATCCGAATGATGTGATCGGCTGGGACCTCCTTGTTAAGGGTATGGACCAGGAAAAAGCGATCGTTAAGAAGAAAATGGAACTTCTTGGATTCTGATAACCGGTCTTACGTTTTGAAAGGACAGATAGCATGAGCGAAATGAAAAACTGCGAGGTAGTAGTAGTCGGCGGCTCTCATACAGATCTCCAGATTTTTACGGTAGACAGGGATCTGTTTGACGCACCTTCTTATTCGGTTCAGGAGATGCTTCTGACAGTCGGAGGCGATTCTCTGAATGAATCTACTATTATTACACGTCTCGGTCACTCTGTACGTCTTGTCAGCTGCATCGGCGACGATCGAATTGCAGGAGTCGTTCTGGATCACTGCAAAGAGAACGGAATCGATACATCCTATGTCAAGCTTGATCCGACAAAGACAACGTCGATCAATGTCGGATTAATTTTCAAGGATGCCGAGAGAGTATTCATTAATAACCGTGCCGGTAGTATCTGGACACTCTGCCCGGACGACATCAATCTGGATGCGCTTGCAGGCGGAAAGATTCTTTCATTCGCCAGCATTTTTAATAATCCTCTTCTTGACGGACGTTTTATGGTGAAGCTGTTTAAGCGTGCCAAAGAAGAGAACATGCTGATCTGTGCGGATATTGTATCTGCAAAGAACGGAGAGACACTGGAGGATATCAGGGAGGGCTTGTCTTATATTGACTATCTCTTCCCGAATATCGAAGAGGCCAGAAAGCTGACAGGAAAAGAAGATGTGAGGGAAATTGCACAGATTCTTCTGGACTGTGGTGTCAAGAATGTGGTGATTAAGATCGGTAAGGACGGCTGCTATATCCGGAATAAAGATGGAGAGATGACAGTCGGCGTGTATAAACACTGCAAGCCGATTGAGTCCACGGGAGCCGGAGATAACTTCGCTTCAGGCTTTATTGCCGGACTTCTGGAAGGCAAATCTCTTCATGACTGTGCCGTAATGGCCAATTGCGCGGCTTCGATCGCAGTTGAGCACATCGGCGCAGTAGCAGGTCTTAAAGAACGTTCTGATCTCGATGAGCGTGTCAGACGCTATGTAGAAGAGGGAATGCAGTAAGAACATAAGCATGCAGAAAAGAAAAGGAGTGTTCTATGAAATTCTTTAACATTACAGACATTGACGGCTTTTTTGAAGCAATTGATCAGTGTAAAGGAAAGGTAGAACTTGTCAGTAATGACGGTGACAGACTGAATCTGAAGTCCAAGCTGACAAAGGTCATTGCATATGCAGATGTATTCTCCGGCGGAAAAATTGATGAACTTGAGATTCTGACATCTGATCCGGAAGATATGAGAAAATTAATGAATTATGTTGTAACAGGTGAGGAGCCGAACGAGCAGTAAGCTCACAGGAGGTTAAAATGAAGACAGTACAGGTAGGAACACTTGATAAAAAAGTATCACGCATGGGACTTGGCACATGGGCAATCGGCGGCGGTCCGGCATGGGGCGGCGATAAAGATCTGTCAGACTGCATCAACACAATCCGTCAGTGCCCGGAACTGGGTGTCAACTTAATTGATACGGCACCGGGATACAATTTCGGACAGAGTGAGAAGATCGTCGGCCAGGCACTGCAGGGTATGGACCGTGACAAAACTGTTGTCATGACAAAGTTCGGTATTGTCTGGGACAGAAAGGGTGCGCTTTTCAACAAGGTCGGTGATACACAGCTTTACAAGAACCTTTCTTCTGAATCTATCCGTGAAGAGATTGACAGATCTCTGGATCGCCTGCAGACCGATTATGTTGATATCTATATGTCTCACTGGCAGGCAGTTGAGCCGTATTACACCCCGATTGCAGAGACAGTTGACCTTCTGCAGGAACTGAAGGCACAGGGCAAGATCCGTGCTATCGGTGCTGCAAACGTCTCTGTTGATCATGTCAGGGAATATGTAAAGGCCGGCGGTCTTGATATCGTACAGGCAAAGTACAGTGTTCTCGACAGAGCTGTTGAAGACGAGCTGCTTCCGCTCTGCAAGGAAGAGGGCATCGTTCTGCAGGCTTATTCTCCGCTTGAGATGGGTCTTCTTTCCGGCGCACTCGGCAGAGATTACAAGCCGGTAGGCGCTCAGTGCAACAAGAAGTGGTTCCAGCCGGAGAATCTGCCGAGAGTTATGGACTTCCTGGATGGCCTGAAGCCGTTATGCGAGAAGTATGACTGCGCAGTTGCCGATCTTTCCATGGCATGGATTCTTGCGCAGGGCGATAAGGTTGTTCTTCTCAGTGGTGCAACAACAGTTGATCAGATTAAGAAGAATACAAGAGCAGATGAACTTGAGCTGGATGCAGCCGATGTTCAGATGATCCGTGAAATGGCAGAGGCACTCGATAAATAATAAAACGTGCGTTGTCAACAGATTATCTGGATGCCGGACTGATTGTTCATATGTTGGGAACAAAGAATTAACTACTGAAACACAGAATCTTTGTTGACAAACCGTGCAGAATCGGGGTATTGTTACTGCGGCATCTGCGTCTGCAGATGCAGAATGATAACAGACATATATAAAGCGGAAATGCTTCCGGCCGCGGCAGCATTTCCGGTTATATGAAACCCGGTGAAGCCGGATTCTCGAGTGACGATGGGAGGATTCACGGATGACTCAGAAGCAGAGGCTGGAGGTAATCCGTCAGACGGTTCAGCAGCAGAAAAAAGTTGTTGTCAGTGTACTGGCAGAGCAGTTTGAAGTAACAGAGGAGACAATTCGAAGAGATCTGGATAAGCTGGAAGCAGAAGGTCTGGTTGCCAGAACCTACGGCGGAGCCGTTCTGAATGCGGAAAGCAATACAGAAAATCTCGATTTTATCCGCAGAGAAAGAAAGCACAGTGAAGAAAAGCTTGTGATTGCGAATCTCACAGAGGAGCTTCTTTCCAATAATATTACGATCGGCTGTGATGCGAGCTCAACAGTTGTTGCTGCCCTGACTGTACTCAAGGACCGAAAGACCGCAACGGTATTTACCTATTCGGCGCAGGCCGTGTCGGCACTGGAAGACAGTGAACTTCGCGTGATCTCAAGCGGCGGAATTCTGGAGCGCCAGACACTTTCCTTCGGTGGACCGATTGCGAAGAAAACACTTGCAAGCTATTACACAGACGTAGCGCTGTTCAGCTGCAAAGCTCTTAATCTTGAGGGCGGAATCTATGATTCCAACGAGGAAGAGACAGAGCTGAAGAAGATTCTGATCAGTCATGCACAGAAGAGAATCCTACTTGCTGATCACAGTAAGTTTGATCGTCTTGCATTCGTACATCTTTCGGCACTGGATAGTGTCAATACAATCGTAACAGACCGCAAACCTTCGGATGCGTGGGTGCGGGCTCTGGCTGCAAAGGGTATTGAACTTGTTTATCCGGCAGAAGAGGCATAAATCATTTACAGCAGAATATTAAAGACCGGGGTGCTCAGGCATCCCGGTCTTTTTGCAGGAAGAATGGTACCTTTCCAAATCGGAGACATCTGTTTTGCATGCTGTCTTTTGGCAGATACCCAAATTCACTTCGCATAAATGCATA